>JANNDA010001172.1:0-4807 GCA_031387195.1 Planctomyces sp.
GGGCGTTCTTTCGCGGAGCGAAAGACGACAATCACTCGGCTCACAACCTAAAGTAAGTGCCATTGGGCTGACGCCGCCCCGCTCGCCTGAAAAGTTTTGAAAAGTTGACGTCATTCAAATAGGCAACACCATGCGACGCGCGGATCTTTCAGTCGGTACGACCAAGCTCTACAAGTCTCACGTGGAAATGTTGCAGGCTTGGGAACGCACGAAAGAGTCTTGGAAAGATGACAACAGCCAGAGCTTCGAGGACGAGCACCTCGCGACCCTCGGTCCGTTCGTGAAGTTGCTGCTCGACGCGACGAACAATCTCAACGAGATCTTCGCCCGCGCGGAACGGGATCTCGCGTCACCCGGCGATGATTGACCGAGGTGTTGGCGATGATTGTCGTCTTTCGCTCCGCGAAAGAACGCTCTTTTGCGGAGCGAAAGGCGACAAAGTCAGCGCCGTAGAACTTCGATGAGCGCGCTGTTGTCGAGCGAACCAAGACTAAGACCTTGAGCTTCGGCGCGTTCCAGCCACGCTTGGTGTTCGGTGCTGAGTGGCAATTCAACGCGGGCAGCGGCAGCGGCGGCTCGGATTAAGCGGACGTCTTTGAGGTGCTCACAGATCGCGCGTTAGTAGGAACAACGCTTTCTTCTCACCGGGAAGCGTGAAGTCAAAACCGCACTGCTTGAAGAATTCTTCGTTCGACGTGATCGCCATGACTTCCAGTACTTGCCGCTCGCGAGCCCGCTCGACACAGCGATCGACGAGCTGCTTCCCAACTCCGCGGCCACGAAAATTCGGTGACACCGCGAGACTGCGGACCTCGCTCATCTTCGGCGAATAGATTTCCAACGCCGCGAACCCAACGATCTGCCCAGCCACCTCAGCCACGAATCCGTGCGGCAGAAGGTCTTCGAGTTCCTCCGTCGTTCGCGGCAGCAACTTCCCCTCGGCCACGAACGGTTCGATGAACTGGGCAATCTTCGGCAAGTCGTCAATCGTGACCGATCGAACCAACACTGGGGCATCGGGTGGGGACATTTCGAGTCTCGCTGTTCTTGATTTCAAGGGGCGGGACTATAGCTCGCGAGGCCACCAATGTCGTCTTTCGCTCCACGAAAGAACGTCCTTTCGCGGAGCAAAAGGCGACAAAGTCAGAGCCATTGGGCGTCAGACTTTCGCGGTCTTGCGGCAAGCTCCACAATGCCACGCATGAATCACACTTCACGATCCATCCAAGAATCACTCACGCGCGTCGTTGCCGTAACACTCTGCATTTGGGGACTCGCAGGTTGTGGTGGACAGCCCGCAGCCGTCCCGGTGGCGGTTGAACCGCGGCGCGCGAGCCCCGCTCCGAAACCACCGCCGCCCCCGCCTCCTCCGCCGTCACCGTTGGCCGGTGTTAATCCCAACGACGTGTTCGATGAGGCCGAGTCGCCTCCCAACTTCACGGTCGTTGGCCGAGTGCCCGAGGTCGATCCGAAAGACATTTTTGCGGCCACTGAGCCAGCACCCGGTGTCGATTCGTCGCACTTTGAGATTGCTCTGTCGGGAGCCACAACTGGTCGCAACGCGGCGAATCAATCGGCTCGATTCCCTCCCGGTTTTCGTGCGGTTGAGGGAACTTCGTTTTCGGCCGATGGCTGGCCGTTGAGAATCGTCTGCGAGAAAGATTCGTCCGAGATGGCTTTCGTTCCCGCTGGCACGATCCGCATGGGAACTGACTCTGGACCTCTCGAAGCTCAACCGGAAGTCTCTGTCGAACTGTCGCCGTTTTACATCGACGTCGCCGAAGTCACGCTCGGCCAGTTTCGCCCATTCGTCGCGGCGTTCGGCCTCAAAATCGTGAAGCCGCTGAATGAGGCCGACTCCGCCAAGCGTCCGGCACTCGGCGTCGTGTGGAATGACGCCCGCGACTATGCCCGTTGGGTCGGCAAAGAGTTGCCGACAGAAGCGGAGTGGGAAATGGCCGCACGTGGATCGAACGCCTGGCGCACTCCGTGGGGCAAGGGGCGAGCCGTCTGGGATCGGCCACGCTCACCCGGTCAGATCGACGAGGTCATGTCGTTTGCTCACGACCGCAGCAGCTTCGGCCTGTTTGATGTTGCCGGCAACGCGCGCGAATGGTGCGCAGATAATTTCTCGCCAAAGGCTCACGCCGAAGCAGCGTCTCTCCCACCGGCGAAACGCCACGATTGGTCCGGCCCGAAAACGCCTTATCGGATCAACCAGCGAGTGGTCAAAGGAGGTTCGCCCGATTGGTCTCTGTGGCATCGCGCTGGTCTGGAAATGCGTGAACGATCGCCAGACGTCGGCTTCCGATGCGTGCTGCGTGGGAAGAGCGAGGGGGGCAAAAAGTAGCGCGGTGAAGCCGCAAAAGTAACCCGAAGCGTCAGCGAGGGCGGGTGCTTCGTCGGACTCTGAATTCCACGTATTGTGGAGCGATCGCCCTCGCTAACGCTTCGGGTTAGTGAGAATCACGGAGCACCGCGTGCTGCACCGTCAGCTTACTCAGCCGATCCGGATGCGGATCAGGCAGATGTTGTGACGCTCGCACACCGGGTGTCCCATCGGGAAGGCGGATCAACTCCAGCGGCGGAGTGCCCAGGTCTTCGCGATAGAAACGGCTGCTGGGAAAGATGTCGGCGGGATACGTGAAGTTGTCCAACATCGCCAGCGCGACACAAAGATTCGCACCGACCGCGCTCTCCAACATGCCACCGACCCAACAAGGGATCCCTGCCGTTCGACAGATGTCGTGAATCGCGATCGCATTCGTCAGACCGCCGACTCGGCTCGGCTTGATGTTGACGAAGCGGCAGCTTTTCAACCGAATCGCGAGCTCCGCTTGTCGCACGTTGTAAACACTCTCGTCGAGACAGACCGGCGTTTTCACCTGCCGTTGCAACTCCGCGTGATCAACGACGTCGTCATGCGGCAGCGGCTGCTCGTACATCGCAAGCCCGAACTCATCGGCTTGTTGAAAGAGACTCAGATCGCTCAACCGATAGCCGCTGTTGCAGTCGATGTGGATCGGGTGGTTCGGATGCTGCTTCCTGACGGCGCTGAGCATCGGCAGATCCCAGCCGGGGCGAAACTTCAATTTGATGCGCGGGAACCCGTCGGCAATCGCCTTGCCGACTCCGTCCAGCAAATCATCAAGGTGATCCATCACACCGAAGTCCGCACCAACACAGACCTCATCACGTGTCGCACCGAGCAGTTGATGCAGCGGCTTGTTCGTCACGCGGCTGTTCAATGCCCACCACGAGTTATCGAGGATCGCCTTCGCGAACGGGTTCCCCTTGAAGATCGACAACTTCTGCTGCAATTCGACCCCGGACGAAATCTCCTGACCGATGATCTGCGGCGCGAACCAATCGCGGCACAACGAAAAAATACCATTGGCAAACTCTGGGCTGTAACACGGAGCGGCGAACGGAGTGCTCTCGCCCCACGCTTCCACTGAGCCGCTCACCAAGCGGCACAGTACGGAATCAATCGTCGCGTCTTCGCCGTAAGCGGTTCGCCACGGATAGATCAGCGGCATTGCGACATGAAACAGTTCAATGCGGTCGATTCGCATGTGTGAGGATCCTTTGTGATCAATCGTTACCAGAACATTCCGGCGAACGGGGCCTACTTTTCATCTCGCCAGAATTCGTCCTCACCTTGCTTCACCGCTTTGGGGAGCGGCTTCTTCGGCGGAACATTGCCGCCAGCTTGCGGTCTGGGAGGATCGGACTTCAACGGCTTGTTGATCGACGACAAAGCCATATTGAGCAGTTCGTCATCGTCAGTCGTCGGCTTCCGTGGCAGTGTGGGCTTCGCAGGGGGAGCGAGTTTTCGTTGTGGTTGTGCATTCGGAGCCGTCGGAGCTTGCGGTCGAGCAGATCCTGGTTTGGGTGCCGCCGCTGCAGGTGGTCGATTCACATTGGACGCGGGAGCTTGCGGTGCGGCGGGCCTTCGCGTGGCAGCGGCAGACCAACCGCAAGCGGAGCACGCACCTTTCACATTCAATGGCTCACCACATTCATTGCACAGCGGAATTGGTTGGCTCGATTCTTCCAACCGAGGTGAACTAATCACGGACTTCGGCGCGGCCGAGTTTGGTCGTTGTGGCGCGGCCGAGCTTTGTCCCGCAGAGGCTTGCGGAGCATTCGGTCGCTGCGGTGCAGCAGCAGGTCTTGTCTGCCCCGGAAGTGGAGGCGGTTTCGGGCCGGACGCTGGTTTCGTGGCCACCGTCGGACTTGCCGTTGTGGCTCGCGGCGCGGTCGCAGAGGCAGCGGGCTTCGTCGTCGCAGCTTGCCCTTTCACGGGAGCAGCCGGTGAAGCCGGTGCCGAACTCTTGCTCGGCTGAATGGCCGATGATCGCCATTCGACCTGTGAGTCATCTTCAGCGGGAACCGCCTTCGTGGACGTCGGTTTCTTGAGCACGTTTTCTTGCCGCACAATGACCGTCTGCGCTTGTTTGCCACTGGTCACGTCGCGAGCAGTAACGAGCACCCGAGCTTGTTCGTTGTAGGCGATCGTCACTTCGATCAACGAATTCTCCGGCAGCTTGGGCGGCAGGTTATCGACGATGCACGTTCCGAGTTCGGCGTAATGTTGATCGGCAATCGTGCCGCTTTCGACAATGTGAAGGTGAACTCGCTTTTGGTTCGGGACCACGGTGCCGAACGTCTGCGAGATCGACGTCGGCAGCTCGCTGTTCGCGGGGATCAAGTAATGCGGCACGCGTCCCTTCGAGTCCGAATCGCGGACAAGGATGCCGAGTGCTCGCGCGTTGACGCTGCGTTGCTTGATCTTCGCGAGCCG
>JANNDA010001185.1:0-2059 GCA_031387195.1 Planctomyces sp.
TCGAAGAACAAATTCGCCAAGCCGTCCGCTCGGCGAGGTGTGCTGAATGCGGCGACTGGCGAACGGTTCGGGCCACCCATCGCGCCGGGAGCACCGGACAAGCGGCTGCCTGCAAGACTCGGTGCATCCGCGTCTGCCGAATCAGCTTCAATGCTTGCGGACGTGGCTGCTGTCCTGGAGCGACTCGTTTCTGCAATTTCATGGGTCTCGCGAACGGCAGCCGGTGCCGACATTTTCAGCGACTCAGGGAGCGAGGCACCACCCGCCATCGGACTCGAGCTCGCGAGCTGCATTGATGGCCGATCGCCAACCGTTTGAATCAACAGCAGTAAACCCGCAGCCGACGTCAACACGGCAGCCGCTCCGATGATCCAACGTTGCCGTGATGAAGCAGGCAGCGTCGAGGCTGACGTGTTTGCATCAGCGTGAGCGCGTTCCGAGGGGATGAGCATTTCTCGCTCGATCCCCTGCAAGACTTGCTGAGGAAATTCCGTCGGCAGAGCGAGACGAGGCAGTCCTTTGATCAACGACGAAATTTGCCCGATTTCCGACAACTCTTGTCGCAGTTGAGCACTCTTGGCGAGCTGTTGCTCGACAATGGCCCGTTCTGCGGCGGCTAATTCACCGTCGTGAAAGGCAGACAAGAGATTGTCGGCAGGGAAGGACATTCGGAAGGTCTCTTTGGGGGCGTTTTATGGGGGGCGAGACGCTCTGCGCAAAGGGCGTTTCGTGGTCCATCAGACCACACGGTCATTCAAAAAGTTCCCACGGGGACGAGCGTTGCGAAAAAACGCCGACATTTCAATCCCGAAAAGGTGCGCCCGTGTCCGCCGGGCGCACAACGCACTTTGTGCTTCCTCACACTAACCCGAAGCGCCAGCGAGGGCGAACGCTTCAAGGGACTCTGGCATCTGAGCGTTTTGGAACGCTCGCCCTCGCTGGCACTTCGGGTTAGTTTGCCTGCCCCCAGACCGTTCCAATGTCACCTCAGTCTCCTCAAAAATCGGGGATGTCTTCTCCTCCCGCGATCGTCCCGATCGCCCCCCAGATGCCGTAGCTGCTTCGGCCATCGGACTGTGGCTCTGTCGCGGTGGCGTCGCCGACGTTGATGCTCTCGTTGATGAAGCGAACTGTGCCGTCACCCATCAGCACATGCACGCCGCCGGTGTGGCGGCTGCTGGCGGTGAACCAGCCGCCGACTGATTTGCCGCTCGGTGGAGCAGACGCCGCGCAGGACGGGCCGTTGGGACGCACGGCTGTTGTGAAGACCGAATAAAACGGATGCCCGCTGGCCCAGCGCTCGCCCATCAGTTCGTTGAGCACGCTGATCTTCGCGAGATACTGGCCGTTGGACGCCGTCGCCAAGCAATCGGCGGGACTGGTCGCGGACACTCCGGCGACACGACCGATGATGTCGCGCGTGTTGGCCGGATTGCCGAGATCACGCTCGCCCATCAGAACGGTGTTGCTCGTACCGTCGAGGAAGTCCTTAATTTGAGTGCAATGCCGCCAACCAAACGGCCCACGAGTTTTCTCTTGGTTCGGGAAGTCCTCAACGCCGCTGCCAAAGTCGAGTTGATCGCCGACGTTGAAGGCGTAGCTCACGTGAGGCTGACCATCGACCATCTTCGGAACCGTTGACGATGGACAGAGAAAGACCTCCATCTCCATTGGCCGAGGAGCTGGCAACTTGAGGTTCAGCGGATCGCCCCCTTGTCCCGGTGCCGTCGCGATCTGTTGCCAGAGCGGGTCCATTTCCAAAAACGGCAGCAACATCGCTCGGCCCGACAACCGCTCGCCGTTTTCAGACGTTCCGCCGGCATAAGGCGGGAAGCACTTGAACGTGTCGTGGTAGTTGTGCAACGCGAGCCCCCATTGCTTGAGGTTGTTCTTGCACTGACTGCGCGGTGCTGCTGGTCGAGCAGATGTCGTCTGCTGCATTGCCCAAACTCCCAGCCCAAGAATGAACACACCGACCAACCCGCCGAAGACAACGACATCCAACCAAGTGGCTCCGGCTCGACACGATTTCTGCGGACGAAGAATGACCTGACGCATG
>JANNDA010001205.1:0-2784 GCA_031387195.1 Planctomyces sp.
CTCATGTTCCGCTGGTGGTTGGCCTGGATGGACGACGATTGGCGAAACGTCACGGCGACACGCGCTTGGCAACGCTCCGTCAACAAGGCGTTTCTGCTGAGGAGTTGCTCGGCCTGTTGGCGTGGTCTTGCGGTCTGCGGCCTACAAAAGAGGCCGTTATTGCGAAGGACTTGCTCGCCGAGTTTTCGCTGGAGCGAATCGCACGCGGGGCGTTTGTGTTCGATCAGCGATCGCTCGGATGAAGTCTCATGTAACCCGAAGCGTTAGCGAGGGCGAGCGCTTCAGCAGACGATGAATTCAGAACGTTTTGAAGCGCTCGCCATTTGATCGCGAGGGCTCGCCTGCATCATTCGCCTGTCGGCAGTCCAGGGGTGTTGATGTGAGTTGCAAGCTGGAAGCTTGCACTACGGGGTGTCATGCCAGTCGCGTGGCGATCAGTTGCTCTAGCTTGACGATGTCGGCTGAGAACTTGCGGATTCCTTCGGCTGTCTTCTCCGTTGCCATCGCATCTTCGTTGAGTTCAAAGCGGAACGACTTCTCATCGAAGGAGACTCGTTCGAGCGGTAATGTTTTCGCGACTGTGGCATCGAGCTTCTGAGTGATCGCATCGGTGGAAGCCGCCAGTTCTCCCAACAAGGACGGGCTGATCGTCAACAAATCACAGCCCGCAAGTTCGGTGATTTCACCTTTGTTTCGGAAGCTCGCTCCCATCACTTCAGTGTGGTAATCAAACTTTTTGTAGTAGTTGAAAATCTCTGTTACTGAAATCACGCCGGGGTCTTCGGTCGGCAGGTAGTCCCGTTTCATCGCGGCTTTGTACCAGTCGAGAATCCGGCCCACGAACGGCGAGATCAACTGCACTCCCGCCTCGGCACAGGTCACCGCTTGAACGAACGAAAAAAGCAGCGTCAGGTTGCAGTGAATCCCCTCACGCTCGAGCAATTCGGCGGCGTGAATTCCTTCCCACGTGCTCGCGATCTTGATGAGCACTCGCTGCCGATCGACTCCTTGAGTCTCGTACAGCCGAATCAGTTGCCGAGCTTTAGCGATCGTTCCCATCGTGTTGAATGACAGCCGGGCATCCGTTTCCGTGGAGACTCGACCGGGGACGATTTTCAGAATCTCCAGCCCGAAATTCACCAGCACGTTGTCGATCACATCCTCAACACGCTTGGCCCCTGTGAGTCCGGAGTTCTGGCGGTCAGCGATCGCCTTATCGACCAACCACGCATACTCCGGCTTCGACGCGGCCGACAAGATGAGCGACGGATTCGTCGTTGCGTCTTGTGGCAGGTATTGCCTCATCGTTTCGAAGTCACCGGTGTCCGCGACAACTTTCGTAAGACTTTTCAACTGATCGAGCTGTGAGCTGGCGGTGGACATGATCTGTGGCCTTTGATTTTGAGAGATGTGGGATTTCGAGGAGAGGAATGAGAAACGGCATGGAGACCACCCCAATGGGCAACGCCGTTAAGGATTTGAAAGCAACGCAAATTGACGAATACAAGCCCGAAGCGCCAGCGAGTGCATTCATTGACGGATCGAAGACTAGACACGCACTCGCTGGCGCGTCGGGCTTGTATTTTTGGAACCAGACAATGGACACGTCACGCAAGGTTGCTGACGTCTGTTTCAATGTCGCTGCCGAGCCACTCGAATGGTTTGAGTGTTTGGGTTTGCCAAGTGTATTCCGACGACAGAACATAAGCTGTCACGATCAGCACGTCATCACTGCCGGGTAACGGCCCAATGTCGGCTTCGACGGTTCCGCTGCCGTTACGAGGAGCTAAGACATCGCCGCCGAGTCCCCCATCCAGGTTATCCGCTCCCGAACCGCCGACGAGTGTGTCAGTGCCATCTTGACCGAACAGCATGTCATTTCCTGCGCCGCCTGCGAGGCGATCATTGCCCGCTCCGCCCTTTAATGTGTCGTGACCAATTCCCCCCGACAGCGTGTCGTGACCGCTGCCACCATCGAGCGAATCGTTTCCCGCTCCGCCGCTGAGCAGGTCGGCTTCACGTCCTCCTTTGAGAACATCGTTGCCGTCTCCGCCGAGCAACATCACCGCCGATGTGGCCGTCGAGGCGTCCAGCGAATCATCTCCCGCGCCGCCGTTAAGCGTTACGGCGACCGCTCCCGCCACGTTCGTAAACACATCTCGACCGGAACCGCCGCCGAGGTTTTCAAACGAGTCCCATTTCAACACGCGCACGGTCGTCAGAGTGGCGTCTTTGTATTGCTTGCCAGCGACGTCCCAATTCGCAATCACATTCAGGCCGTTGAGCGTGTCGGCACCGCTGCCTCCCGTCACAGACTCCACTGCCGTGAACGCGACGCCCGTTGATTGTTCGCGTCCGGAAAATCCGCCGGTCGAGCTGCTTGTCAACGTGACTGCTCGACTGAGCGACGAGGCTGAGAAGTCCACGACATCAATTCCACCGGCGCCATCAAACAGACCGCTGAATGTTCCGCCATCGAGAACTTGCAAGGTGTCGCTGGCGCTTCCCCCGACCAGCGTTTCAAAGCCGTCAAACAGAATGTTGCCCATGCGAACGACTTTGATGCCGGAGGTCGTCGCTTGAAATACGTTGGCAGCCGCCGCCGTTCCCGTTAGTCGGTCGTTCCCACCGCCACCCGACACGACTTCAAATCCTGAGATTGAGATGCCAAGAAGTTTTAAGAGGCCGTTGGCATCGATCGTGAATGTGTCATTCGCTGTTCCACCGGAGATCGTGTCGCTGAAACTGCCGCCGCCGCCATCAACCAAAAGTTCGATTGACTGA
>JANNDA010001243.1:0-3676 GCA_031387195.1 Planctomyces sp.
GATCGCGACCTACATTGCCTACTACAACAACTCCCGCCGCCACTCGTCCCTTGAGTACCTTATCCCCACAGAATTCGAAGTAAACATGCGTGCCAAAAATAGTGACTCACACTGTCCGTGAAATGCCGAGCACCTCAGACCGCCATCTTCGCGCGTGTGCGGCGGAGTGACATTGTTCATACCGTCGAAACGTCGCCAGAGTCGCTGACGCCGGAGCACCTTGATGTCCTCGATCGGCACGGGATTGGCCGAGTCAGCATGGGGATCCAGTCCCTGCGAGAGAACGTTCTTGACCGCGTGCATCGCCGACACGACGCCCAGTACGCGTTGAGTGCGTGCGACCTGCTCGTTCGCCGCAGATTTATCGTCAACGTTGATCTCATCTACGGTTTGCCGGAGCAGACCGAAGAGACCTTCCAAGACGATTTTCAACAGGTCGTCAGACACGGCGTGCATTCCATCACGGCGTACAACCTGCGAGTCAACGAACGCACGCCGGTCACTCGAAACCTGATCGAGGAGGAGGAACTCGACTTGGTACGGCTGGTCCGTTGGCGCGCGTTTGTGAAACATGTCGCATCTGAGGCGGGTTTCCAGCAGTCACGCTGGCATTCTTTCCGACGCCCACCCGGCGACGATGTGGTCTCTCAGCGCGCGGCACAATTCGAGGATCTCACCAGTGTCGGCAATCAATTCAGCGTCGGACTGAGCGCGCGATCGCGACTGGAATCGACGGTGTATCGCAATCACTCAGAGATGATTCCCTATCTCGACTGTGTCGAGAATGGCCGCAGCCCGGTCGAAGAGGTGTTCCCGCTGGCCGACGAAGCCCGCAAGACCCGATTCATTGCCTTGTCCTTAGGTGATGGCAAACCGCTCGACCGAGCGGCCTACGAAACCGAGTTTGGCGAGCCCTTCGAGGTCGAATTCGGCGAGCCATTACATCGACTGCGGGAGGCAAACTTGTTGGCCGATGACGGCGTTGTCACACTCACCGAGACGGGCAAACTCGTTCACGACTTGGTCACTTGGGCCTTCTATCCCAGACGGGCGAAAGACTGGCTGCGTCAGCGTGAACAGTCCGCCGTGGACAGTGGTCGTCTCACTCTGAAGGTTGCGCGTTAATTGAGGTCGTGATGGTTGAGTGGATCGCCAGATTGTTCCAACATCACGACCTGACTCGCATGGGGCATTTGCAACGCGTCGAGGACAATAATCTCGGCCTCGGCTGGCTCTATTATGGGCTGGCCCGCGTCCTGCGGCCCCAACGAGTCGTCGTCATCGGCTCCTATCGTGGCTTCGTCCCGCTCGTGCTTGGAAAAGCCCTGCAAGACAATACGGAGCAGGGGGAAGTCTGGTTTATCGACCCCTCATTCGTGGATGACTTCTGGAAGGAACCGGATCGAGTCCGCGAGTACTTCGCGAGCTTCGGCATCACCAACATTCGCCACTTCCCAATGACGACTCAGCAGTTCATCGAGACTGACACCTACCGCACGCTGGAGCCGCTCGGACTGGTCTTTGTCGATGGCTATCACTCGTACGAGCAGGCACGCTTCGATCACGAGGCATTCCGAAACAAACTCACCCCCGACGGTCTGGTCCTGTTTCATGACAGCGTTCTCCGTCGCCAAACTTCCAAGATGTATGGCCTCGACCGTGTCTACGAATATCACGTGAAAGATTACCTGGATGAGCTGAAGTGTGATCCGAGCTGGCAAGTCTTCGATTTCCCGTTTGCCGATGGTGTCTCGCTCGTGCGATGGCTCCAACCAGAGCTATGAGGCGCTATGTTTCCGTTTCGTCTGCAAAAAATGCCTGGCAATTGTTGGCCGGACGTGCCGCGTGCCGCAGTCGCCCCCTGCTGGGCGGCGTACTTGGCTCTTGACCGTTCTCAATGGTTGTCGCCCGCAGAGATCGTGGTGGGGCAATTGTCGCAGCTCCGCCTGCTGCTGCATCATTGCCGTGAGCACGTCCCGTACTATCAACGTCTCCTCGCCGAGGCTGGTATTACTCCGGATGATGTCCGGACGATGGCCGATGTTCGACGTTTGCCGCTGTTGCTGCGGCGTATCTATCAGGAGCAATACGCTCACTTCCACACGCGGTCCCTTCCGCAAGGAACGACGGCGACGGGCGAGGTCTCCACCTCCGGCAGCAGCGGCATTCCGGTCAAGGTCCAGCAAACGAATGTCGTGCAGATGTGGTGGCTCGCGTTGATCCTCCGCGATTACGAATGGTGCGGTATTGACCCAACTCAGTCGCTGGCCGCGATTCGATATCTGTTCAACAGCGGTGAGCGCGGCAATCAGTACCGCCAGGGCGTGACCACGGACCACTGGCATCGTGGTCTGCACCAGTTGATCGAAACCGGCCCCTGCCATTTGATGGAGATTCACCAAGACCCACACCGCCAGTTGGAATGGCTGCGTGAGCGAGCGCCGAAGTACCTGCTGAGCTACCCCGCCAACCTTGAGTTTCTCGCCAGCCTGATCCGTGAATCAGGCGAGCCGCTCCCCGGATTACTGGCGATCCAGGCCATCTCCGAATCGCTCACTGACGAAGCTCGGCGACTGATCGAGTCCAGCTTCGGAGTGCCGGTTTGGAACACCTACAGTTGCAGCGAAGCCGGCTATCTGGCCTCACCCTGCCCTCAGGGTCACGGCTTGCATGTCCATTCCGAAAGTGTGTTGATCGAGATCCTTGACGAGTCCAACCAGCCGTGTGTGCCGGGCCAGGAAGGCCGCGTCGTCCTGACGTCGCTGCACAATTTTCTGACTCCGCTGATCCGCTACGACATCCTTGACCGCGCGATCGTGGGAGCAATCAACTGCCCCTGCGGTCGCGGTCTCCCCCTGCTCACACGGCTGATGGGGAAGGAACGCCCGTTGTTTCACTTACCGAACGGTTGCCGCAAGAACTCCAACCACCTCGCGTTCGCCCTCCGGAAAATCGGTGGACTTCACCAATTCCGCATCACCCAGCGCGCCATCGACCTGCTCCTTGTGCAACTCGTCCCTGACCAAAGCTGGAGCGACCAACACCGCCATCAAATCCGCGTAAAGGTTGACGAGTTTTTTGAAGGCCCGATCCGCATCGAAATCGAGATACTCAACCGCCTGGAATCGACCGCCAGCGGGAAGTCGGTGGATGTCGTGTGCGAGGTCAATTGACCGTGGAGTTGTGCGTTTGAGCGATTGGATTGCGTTCACAGTGCCACTTCGTTTGATTGTGTGGAGCGGCCAGCCTTTGTCGAACCAGGACCAGGGCCACAGCCGAAGGAAAACTGTTGATCGGGGAAAACTCCCTCCACATTCCAAGACTGTGAAGTTTTGCGGACACTCACGGATTCCAACTCGCCCCCACCGACCCCGTGTCGGTGGAGCGCTGATTGACAGCTAAGTCTCACTGTGAACTTCCTCATACGCCCCCGCCGACCCTGGTCGGTGGAGCGGTGACTGGAAGCTGAAGCCACGTGACAGCACAGCGTTCAATCATCGCTCCACTGACACGGCGTCAGTGGGGGCGAGTTCGTCACACAGGAATCCGTTAGTGCCAGCAATTTTCAATTCTCCCTCAAAGATGCGTGCAAAACACACAAGCTTCGGACAACCACTCTACGCCGCTTTCGGCTGTCGCATCGCGTGAGTAGCCGCGACGGTGAGTTCCGCATCGG
>JANNDA010001281.1:0-8299 GCA_031387195.1 Planctomyces sp.
CAGGCATACGTCAAAGCCGAGCGAGTGGCGATCACACGAGTTACCGCCGAAGAATTGTTCGGTGTTGTTCAAGATGGCACCGAATTTCAAACGCAGCTCACGCGGAAAGAAGACGCGTTGTTGATGACTTGCTCGTGTGCGAAGGGGAATGGGAACCCGCACGAGGTCCGCTGCAAGCACGTCTGGGCCACGATCCTGCAAGCCGAGTCGGCGGGCTATATCAACGATGGCTCGAAGCCGAATTACTTCCCACCGTTCGTGACCGAAGAAGGTAGCACGGTCAATTGGGACAGCGACGAAGATGATTGGGACGAGTTCCCGTCGGGCGATGCGGTGCGCACGGTCTCTCTGAATCGTAAGAAGAAGCCAGCCGCCGTCGTCGTCGAAGAGCGCATTCGTGAGTGGGAAGCGCAGCTCAATCGCCTGCGGTCGTCGCTGGATGCGGGTGATGCGACGGCTACGACGGAACTGAAAGAGGTCGAGATCTTTTATGAGATCGATGCGAAACAGTCGTTGGTGGAAAAACTGTTGGTGGTTGGTTTGGTTCAACGTCAGCGGCGGACGAACGGAAGCTGGGGCAAGCTGAAGCCGCTGCGAGTTCGCCCGAACCGTTTTGAAGATGTTTCGCTGGAAGAAGATCGCCGCATTCTGGCGACGCTGCTGGGCGGCGTGGCCGAGCGATCGTCGTGGTACGCTCAGCAAAGCGAACTGCAATCGGCCGCGAATCGCTTCCGAGTCCCCTACGATCTTGCCGAGATTCTGTTGCCAGACATCTGTGCGACGGGTCGAGTTCGCTTTCAGGAAGACATTGAAGAGGAGGAATCCGCTCGCCAGATTGTGTGGGACGGTGGGTCTCCGTGGGAGTTGATCGTCAGCGTCGTGTTCAACGAGGCGGAGCAACGTTGGCAGCTCGATGGCCGTTGGCAACGAGACGATGAAGCGCTGCCGGTGGATTCGGCGGAATTGGTTGTACCCGGTGGTTTGGTGTTGTTGCCGATCCAAGCCAAGCCGGCGGTCTCACGCATGGGTGAGTTCGATCTCGAAGATTCTGGGCAAGACGAAGAAGCGGACAAGCTGACTTCGGCTGCGTTGGAGGCGTCGGAAGTCGCACGCTCGGCGAACGTCTTGAAGAAGTCCGAGTTGACCGGTGCTGACGTTCCCGCGCCTGCTGAACCCGCGATCGCGGTTGTCGCCGTGGTCACACATCGGCTCTGTCGTTGGTCAGATGTCGGACAAAACGAGTGGGCCGAACTGCTGCGCCGCGATCCACCGTTGTCGGTGCCGGATGGTGAAGAAGAAGAACTCGTTGATCGCTTGCTCGACATGCCGAATGCGCCGCGTTTGGATCTGCCGGAAAGTCTGAAGCTGGAAGAAGTCCGCGTCATTCCGGTTCCGCAGCTCTTGATTCACACGCCGAAGGGAGCCCGCTGGCAACAAGAGCGGTTGCGCGGCGAAGTGCAGTTTGATTACGCCGGGACGCTCGTTCGCGCGAGCAGTCCGCAGAGCGCGATTGTGGAGCGACAAGCCGGACGTTGCTTGATCCGCAATCGGCAAGTGGAGGAGCTCGCGTGGGGACAGATCACTGCGTCGGGGTTCAAGCGGCTGATCGATAAGCGACGCGGTGCGCATGATGTCGAGATCATGGCTCGCGGACTTGGCCCCGCTGTGCGCGACCTCATGCCGAAAGGTTGGGGAGTCAAAGCGGACGGTCGGCAAGTGTGGCAAGCAGGTCAGCTTCAATTTCGCGTGCACTCCAACGTTGACTGGTTTGAGCTGCATGGCGAAGCGGACTTCGGCGGTCGGCGAGTCACGTTCCCCGAACTGTTAGCCGCTTTGTCGCGCGGTGATAGCACCGTGCGGTTGGATGACGGTTCTCTGGGAATTATCCCGGAAGAATGGCTCAAGCAGTACGGGATGCTGGCCGGTTTGGGCGTGACCGACGGCGATCATCTGCGGTTCGAGACCCATCAAGTCGGCTTGCTCGACGCGCTGCTCGCGACACAGCCGATGGTTGATCTCGACGCCCAGTTTACGGCGCTGCGAGACAAGCTGAAGTCGTTTAACGGCGTTGCGACGTCGGAAGAGCCGCCCAACTTCAAAGGCGAATTGCGCGCGTACCAGCGAGACGGCGTGGGCTGGTTGAAGTTCTTGCAGGAGTTCAAATTCGGCGGCTGTTTGGCGGATGACATGGGCTTGGGCAAGACCGTCCAGATGCTGGCCGTGTTGCAAGAGCGGGTCAACGTGATGAAAGCGGAGCCGAAGGGGGAGCGGCGTCCGTCTTTGATCGTTGTGCCGAAATCCCTGCTCTTCAACTGGGCACAGGAGTGCGCGAAGTTCACGCCGAAATTGAAGGCGATGGAATATGCCGGCCTTGATCGGGCCGAACTGCGGGCCGAGTTTGGGAGTCACGACGTGATCCTCACGACCTACGGGACGTTGCGTCGCGACGTAATGCTGTTGCGAGATTGTGCGTTTGATTACGTCGTGCTCGATGAGGCGCAGACGATCAAGAACGCCGCTTCGCAAGTGGCGAAAGCCTCGCGGTTGTTGCAGTCGCGATTCCGGCTGGCTCTGTCCGGTACGCCGATTGAAAACCATTTGGGCGACTTGTGGTCGATCTTCGAGTTCCTCAATCCGAGTATGCTCGGTCGCAGTTCGATGTTCCGCACACACGCCGCCGACACCGACAATCCGGCGTCGCGCGAGCTGCTTGCACGCGGCTTGCGTCCGTTCATTCTGCGACGCACGAAGCAGCAAGTCGCCTCCGATCTGCCGGACAAGATCGAGCAAACGCTCTTCTGCGAAATGGGCGACGAGCAAAAGCAGCAATACTCCGAGCTGCGCGATCATTACCGCCAGTCACTGCTGGGCATGATCAAGGATCAAGGCTTGGCCAAGTCGAAGATGCACGTGCTCGAAGCACTGTTGCGACTGCGGCAAGCTGCCTGCCATCCGGCGCTGCTCAACAAAGAGAAGATCGAACAAGGCTCGGCGAAGCTCGATGTGTTGCTGCCGCATCTCGAAGAGTTGATCGACGAGAAGCACAAGACGCTGGTCTTCTCCCAGTTCACCAGCATGTTGTCGATTGTGCGGCATCACCTCGATAAACGTGGCATCGTCTACGAATACCTCGACGGCCAAACGCGCGATCGCCGCGCGCCGGTTGAGCGATTCCAAAATGACCCGAATTGCCCGCTGTTCCTGATCAGCTTGAAAGCAGGTGGACTCGGTTTGAACCTAACGGCGGCGGACTATGTCTTCTTGCTCGACCCGTGGTGGAATCCGGCTGTTGAAGCGCAAGCGATCGACCGAGCTCACCGCCTGGGCCAAACGCAACAGGTCTTCGCCTACCGCCTGATCTGTCGTGGCACCGTCGAGGAAAAAATCGCCGAGTTGCAAACAAAGAAGAAAGGACTCGCCGACGCCATCCTGCAAGAAAACAGCAGCGTCCTCGAAGACCTGTCGGCCGATGACCTGGAAATGCTGCTGTCGTAGTGTGTGGCAGAAAAGTAGGTCGTCAGGAACAGCAATTTTGTTGGTGTCGGACGGTGATCTCGTGAAACGCCGCAGTGATCGATTCGCGGTTGCGATCCAAGAACCAATGGTCCCCATCGACTTCAATTAGATCGAAGCCGCCGTCGGTATATTCGGACCATTCGCGGATCAAGTCGGTGTAGACCATGTCGTCTTGCCGAGCCGCGAAGGCCGTCATCGGGCAATTCAGCAGTGGACTTGGTCGGAACCGGTAGCTTTGCAACAAGGACATATCGCGCCTCATGCCGGGCACGATGATCCGCTTAAAAAACTCCGGGTCGTCCACGAAGCGCGATTGCGACAAGAGGTACTCGGGGCTGTTGTCTGGGACCATCGCCTTCAGCATGATCTCGCGCTTTTGCCACATCGGGACCACATGCGGTGCCTCGGTGCCTGTCACCACGAAATGAATCGGCTCGCAACGATGCTGGTCGTACAGTTGGCGAATGACTTCCCAAGCGACGATCCCGCCGAAACTGTGTCCCCAGATCACTACTGGGCGGTCGAAGAGTGGCAGCAAATGCGGCACGATTTGATCGACCAATTCAACGACAGACTCTGCCACCGGCTCGGCCATGCGGTTTTCTCGCCCCGGCGTCTGCACGGCCAGGATGTCGTAGTTCTCAGGCGGATTGAGCAGGAATCTCGTGAACAGCGACGCGCCGACTCCCATCGAATGAAAGCAGATCAGCCGGACGGGGGCGTCGGCGTGGCAGTTGCCACGAATCAGCCACGGGTTGAGGACGCGGACGCCCTCCAGATCCGCCAGCGTGAAGGCGGCCGCAGCTCGACTGGCATCCTGCGGTGTGGTCCCGCTTGCCGAGCCACTTTCGGCCAATTGCGCCAGCAGGTCTGTGGTCAACGTCGCGATGCTCGGTCCTTTGAGCAGCTTGATGAGCGGTACGTTGACGTCGAGCGAACGCACGATCCCGATTTGGAAATCGGTCAGCATCAGCGAATCCAGGCCGAGGTTGTCGATCGAAGCGGTGACGTCTATTTTCTCCGGGTTTGCGTCGAGGATGCGCGCGAGTGAACTCGCCAACTCTTGCTGCAAACGCTCGCGGCGTTGATCGGGCTCCAATTCGGCGAGTGCTGCGCGCAAGCTGGATGTCTTCGAGCGGCTGCCGCGTGCCAAGGCCACATCGCTCATCAACTCCACGAACCGCGCATCGCGAACCAGATGCGGGTACGACGCGCGGAACCGAGACCAATCGAAGCGTGCGGTCACTCGTTGTACCGGCTGCTGAACCAGTGCGGCTTCCAGTTTGCCCAGCACGTCCGACAGCGGCATCACCAGCAGGCCCTGAGTTTCCAGAAGCCCGATGATGTCCTGCACGTCGTTCTCCGGTTTGGACATGCCCGCATATTGGCCGAGCACGCCCAGGTTGACGGACGTCGCGGGCAGCCCGCATTGTCGGCGGTATTGAGCGAGCGAGTCTTGGAAGAAATTGGCGGCGGCATAATTCACTTGGCCAAACAGACCCAGCACGGACGAAATCGAGGAGAGCATCAGGAAGAAATCCAAGTCGGCTCCGGCGGCGAGCGTCGCTTCGTGCAGGTTCCAAGCTCCTTGCGCTTTGGGATTGAACACGCGCTCGAAGCGGGCCATGTCCATCGTTGGAATCGAAGCGTCGTCGAGCACGGCAGCACCGTGGATCACTCCGGCCAGAGCGGGCAACTCGCGCTGGATGCGTTCCATGAGTTGGCGGACAGCGTTCGCGTCCGTGACATCCGCTCGAACCACGACGACCTCGACTCCGAGTTCCTTCATCGCATTGATGGCCGCGCCATCTTCAATGCTCTTGCTGCCGCTGCGGCTGAGCAGCACCAAGTGTCGGGCACCGCGATCGGCCATCCAGCGCGCGACTTCCAATCCGAAACCACTGGCTCCGCCGGAAACCAAATAGGTTCGATCGGGCCGGAACGTGGCATTGCGCGGCGGCAGCGTGCGGACGCGATCGTTCTCCATGTTCATGACGATCTTGCCCCGGTACGCGGCACGAGTCATGAATCTCAAGGCTTCGGGGAGTTTGGAAATCGGGAACTCGGTGATCTCGTGCGGTTCCAATTCGCCACGCTCGAACAGCGCGACGACTTCGGTCAGCATCTGTTGATGCAGCTCAGGTTTCTGCAAGGCGAGCCGATCCACATCGACGGCGAAGTAGGAAATGTTTTCGCCCAGTCGTTCCAGGCCGAGTTTGCTGTTGCGATAGATATCCGCTTTGCCGATTTCGACGAATCGCCCGAACGGCATGAGGCATTTCAGGCTCTGTGCGATGAATCGGCCCGTCAGGGAATTGAGCACGATATCGACACCGCGCCCACCTGTGGCTTCCAGCACTTGGTTGGAGAAATCGAGCGAGCGCGAATCGAAGACATGCTCGATCCCCATCTGCTTCAGGGAGGCACGTTTCTCTTTCGACCCGGCTGTGGCGATCACGGTTGCGCCGGCTCGTTGCGCCAACTGAATCGCCGCGATGCCGACGCCGCCGGCGGCTGAATGAATCAAGACCGTCTCGCCGCGAGCCATGCGAGCCAGATGACACAGCGAGTACCAAGCCGTGACGTACACGAGCGGCACCGCTGCGGCCTGGAGCGTTGTCAGCCGCTGCGGTTTGCGGAGGACGTAATGCGCGGGCGTGATCACGCGACCGCAGAAACCCTCAGCCACGCGGGCGATGACCTCGTCCCCAACTTGGACATGCTTGACCAATGGCCCCGTGTGAAGGACGCGACCCGCGACCTCCAGGCCGAGACGATCCCCGGTCAGTCCGCCGGCAACGGCGTTCGCGGGCAACAAGCCCATCGCGTTCATGACGTCCTTGAAGTTCAACGCCGCCGCTTGAACGGCAATCTCGACGTCATTTTCACCGAGCGCCACAGGCGACAGCTTACGGAAGACGATTTGATCGAGCGCTCCCGGCGTGCTCACCTCGGCTCGGTACGCACCGCCGACCCCCACTTCATCAGAGACTGCCGCTTGCTCGGCGGAGTCTCGATCCACGGGAATCAACTGCCGCACAAAACGTTCGTCGCCACGCAGAGCGATTTCCGATTCGTCACGATCGCGGCGGCTGTGCAGCAGCTCGTGGAACAAGGCATCGACTTCGCCCGACGGGACCGTCGCACTGAGATCGATCACCATCAACGGGACGTTGGGGCATTCGTTGTTGATGACTCGCGCCATGCCATGCAGAACCGCTTGACCCAAATCCAACGGCTGGTCGCCGGGCATACCCGTCGCGCCGTTGGTGATCACGAACAATCGCGGCACCCCCTCCCGCTTGTGTAACGTCTGCGCAAGTTGCAACAGCAATGGGACCGCAGGGCAATCGGCCAGTCCGTTCCAACGTAGCACTGGCGGCTCGCCTGTGTATTGGCCAGGAAATTCATGCTGGCGAGCCGCCTGCTCTACGCCAGCGGCGAACACGATCAGCGTTCGCCGGTCGAGCGGCACGTCCGCCAACAACTCGTCGAATCCCCGCTGGTCGCCGCAGCGAACAATCTGCGGCAGAATCCCTTCGGCTGCCAACCGCGTGGCCAGTTCGTCCGCAACACCAGAGGCATCGGCGATCAACACGGCTGTCGTGTAATCGAAGATGCGGCCGTGCAAGTCCGCCTGACGCGCGGCGGGCATCCAGCGGTACTCGTAACAACCCTCATACAAACTGTCCGAAGATTGCGATCCCGCTCCGGAGAGTCGTTTGCAGGTCAAGCCGCGCATCTCGGCCACGAGTTCTCCGGCGTCATCGAAAATCGTTGTGTCCAGAATCAGGAACTGCTCGTCACTGCGCGTGACGCGCGCATGGGACCAGATGCTTCCACTGGGCCGACGATAAAACCGAACGCGGTCGATGCGGTACGGCAGATAGACTCGCTGAGGATCGCCGCTGCGATGGAGGTCGGCGAACACAATATGCAGGCAAGCATCGAGAAGCGCCGGATGAATGGCGTTCCGCTCCGATTCGTGCGTCAGTTCGGCAGGCAGTTCAAGCTGAGCCAGCACTTCGTGAGGGCGCTGCCAAAGCTGCTGGATGCAACGGAATCGCTCGCCGTAATCCAGACCCGCCGCGCGGATCGTCTCGTAAAACGTATCGACGGACAGGACGTCGTCATCCAGAAACTGCTCTCGGAGATCAGCGAGAGTTGCAGTCGATTTCTCAAAGCGATCGTGCGCCGTGTTGATGCGACCCGACGAGTGCTTGGACCACGGCGACTCAGCGGTCGCGTCGGCCGGTCGGCTGCAAATTCGATAATCGCCTTCGCCGGAAACGATCTCCAACCGAACCTCCAGCGGGTGTCGGCTGTTATCCGGAAGGATCAGGGGCGAATCGAAATGCAGGTTCTCCAAGAAGAACGGCTCGTGTCGAAACTGCTCGTTCGCCACGGCCCAGGCCAGTTCCAAGTGCCCGGTCGCCGGGAAGACGACCTCGCCATCGACTTGATGATCGCGGAGGTACGGAAACTTCTGCACGTCCAGCGAGGCCTCCCAGACCGCGAGACCATCCTCTGTGACCAGTTGCGTCTGACGCTTTAAGAAAGCGTGCTCAAAGCGTCCGTGACGCAGCTCGGCAGCCGCAGGCGGTTCGAACCAGTGCCGAGTGTGCTGCCAGGGATTTTTCGGCAGCCGGACATAACGACGATCGGCACCAAACATCATCGCGGTGTTCGGCTCCAGCCCGCGTGCGGCCAGTCGTGCCAAACTCTGGAGGAACACCGCCACTTCGGGTTCCTTGCGAGTCATCGACGGCGCGATCACCGCATC
>JANNDA010001314.1:0-3155 GCA_031387195.1 Planctomyces sp.
AAGATCACCACGATCCCGAAAGGAACTCGCAGCCAAAGCTGGATGGGTCAGCCCAGCCTGCACGACTACACGATTCAGTCCGACGTGAAAGTTTCGATCAAAGACGGCAAGCAACCGGATGTCGGTGTGATCAACCAGCGCTACACGCTCGCCTTGATGGGCTCGCACCAGAAGTTGCAAATCCGCTCTTGGACCGCTCGCGTTGAACTCCGTTTCGCTCGGACGATCAAGTTCGCTTGGGAAGCCAACAAGTGGTACACGCTGAAGTTCCAAAGTGAAAACAAAGACGACCGAGTCATCCTGCGCGGCAAAGTGTGGCCAAAGGGTGAGCCCGAACCGAGCGACTGGACTATCGAAGCGGCTGACCTGACACCCAACACGACCGGCAGCCCCGGTCTGTTCGGGAACGCCAGCGACGCCGAGATTCTGATCGACAACATTGAAGTCACGCCGAACAAGTAATCTGTGCATCACTCCGAAGTGCGGCGAAGCCGCAATACGTAGCCGTCACGCTCCGCGTGACGAGCCGAATGCTTCTCAAAGCTCCGTGAAGCGTTCAGCTCATCACGCGGAGCGTGATGGCTACGTAAAAGTTCTCAGAGAAAAGGGATTGCCATGAACCTCGCTTGGAAACTCACGACCACCGCGATCCTTAGCGTGACGCTGGTCGGCTGTGGCCAGGACGCTCCGCCGCCATCACCTCCGCCGACGATTGATCTCGGCTCATCCACGGATGCCGCAGCTCCGGCTGGCAACAGCGAGCCGGAGGCGAAGAAGGACGAAGGGGACATCAAGGACGAAAAGACGACGGAAGAGAAGGCGAAGTCTGACGCAGGAAAGTCTGAAACGGGCGCTCCGAAGAGTGATGCTGACACGCTGAAGGCCGACGCTGATAAGCCAAAAGAAGAGGCCAAAGTCGATCTGCCCAAAGCGGGGGACAACGAACTGGCTGTGGCACCGAAAGTCGCCAAGCCAGCGTCCGGCGCGAAGTTTGATCCAACCGCCGCGGCGCTCAAGTTGATCAAGAACATGAAGGTCAAATCGACCGACTGGCCTCAATCCGGCGGCAGCTACTCCCGTAACAACACCCCGCTGGGAAAAGGGATCGCCACCGAGTGGAACGTCGAGGACGGCACCAACATCAAGTGGTCCGTGAAGCTCGGTTCGGAAACGTACGGCAATCCCGTCGTCGCCAACGGCAAGGTCTTCATCGGAACCAATAACGGCTCCGGTTACATGAAGCGCTACCCGAACAAGATGGACCTCGGCTGCTTGATCTGCGTCGATGAAGCCACGGGCGAGTTCCTCTGGCAACACTCCAGCGAGAAGTTGCCGACTGGCCGCGTTCACGACTGGCCGAATCAAGGAATCTGCTGCGCGCCGCTGGTCGTTGGCGATCGCCTGTGGTACGTGACGAGCCGTGGTGAAGTCGTGTGTCTCGACACCGAAGGTTTTCACGACGGTGAAAACGACACTCCGCTGATCACCGAAAAGCCTGAGAAGCCGGACGTCGTGTGGGACGAGAAGCACGAAGCGGACGTCATTTGGAAGTTCGACATGATGGGCAAGCTCGGCGTCTCGCAGCACAACATGTGCTCGTGCAGCTTGATGTTTACCGGCGATATTCTGTTTGTGAACACGGGCAACGGCGTCGATGAAGGACACCTCAGTTTGCCTCAGCCAAACGCTCCCAGCTTCATCGCCATGGAGATGAAGTCCGGCGAAGTGCTGTGGACTGATAGCTCTCCCGGCGAGAACGTCCTGCACGGTCAATGGAGTTCACCGGCTTACGGTGTCTTCAACGACCAAGCACAGGTGATCTTTGCGGGCGGCGACGGCTGGCTCTACAGCTTTGACCCCAAAGGTGCGGACGGCAAATCGAAGTTGCTTTGGAAGTTCGACTGCAATCCGAAAGAATCGCACTACGTGCTCGGTGGCCGAGCGACTCGCAACCATCTGATTGCTACGCCGGTCGTCTATGACGGTCTGGTCTACATCGGAGTGGGCGAAGACCCAGAACACGGTGAAGGGGTCGGCCATTTGTGGTGCATCGACCCGAATAAGCGTGGCGACGTCAGTCCCTCTCAAGTCTTCAATCCCGATGTCGATGGCGGCAAGACTCCGATTCCGCACAAGCGACTCAAAGCACTCGAAGCGGACAAGGGCGATACCGAGAAGCCGAATCCGAACTCGGCAGTGGTCTGGCATTACTTGGGTAACGACCCCAAGCAAAAGAAGTTTGAAGAGACCATGCACCGCACGATGGGTACGGTCGCGATCAAGGATGATCTGCTGTTTGTGGCCGACATCGCTGGGCTGTTCCACTGCGTCGATGTGAAAACCGGCAAAGCCCTCTGGACCCACGACATGCTCGCTGGATCATGGGCCTCGCCGCTGATCGTTGACGGCCACGTCTACATCACCGATGAAGACGGCGACGTGACGATCTTTGAATTGTCCAAAGAAAAGACGATCATCAGCAAAGACGCCGACGGTGCCGAAGGCCCAATCAGCATGGGGAGCGCGGTCTACACCAGCCCGATGGTGGCCAACAACCGCCTCTTCATCGCCAATCGCAATCAACTCTTCTGCATCGAACCTGGAACCAAGAGCAAGGTCGAAAAGCCGATGCCCGTTTCTGCGGAAACGGACTAACCACGGCTTGAGAGCCCCCGTCGGCAGCCCGGTTGCTTCGCGGCAACCGGGCTGCGTTTTTTCCGGTCCCATATATCAAACCCGTTGGAATCTCATGAGCCTGATACCTTCCGACATGATCGAAGTCCGCCGCTCTGCTGGTCGAGGCCGCGGTGTGTTTGCCCGAAGATTTATCGCCAAAGGAACAATCATCGAGCGCGTCCCGATGATCGTCTTTCCGCAGAAGGAACTCGAATCCGAGGACGGTTTCTCGACGCTGTACCACTATTGCTTCGAGTGGGGCAAAGGGACCGTCGCCCTCGCGATGGGCTATGGGTCGATCTACAACCACTCGTTCTCACCGAACGCGCGATACGACGATCTGCCACAGCGGACGAAAGAGTTCTCAGCACTCAAAGACATCCAGGCGGGCGAGGAGATCACCATCAGCTACAACGGCGAAGCGGAAGATCTGACCCCCATGGAATTCGCGGTGCTGTGAGCGACACCTGGAGTGGGGG
>JANNDA010001315.1:0-6815 GCA_031387195.1 Planctomyces sp.
GCGTTGGACGAGCTGATCGCTGGGGAGCGACTGAAGGTTTCGCAGCGATCGCAGCAGCGACATCTTTAATGTGACGGCGATGCGACGATGATCGCGATGTGCGCCGCCGAGCGGTTCGGGAATGATTTCATCGATGACCCCGAAGTTCAGCAGATCCTTCGACGTGAACTTCAAAGCGCGTGCGGCGAGGTCACGGTGCTTCGCGTGCTTCCAGAGAATACCCGCACAGCCTTCGGGGCTGATGACCGAGTAATACGAGTACTGCAACATCGCGATGTGATCGCCGATCGCGATTCCCAACGCGCCGCCGGAACCGCCCTCCCCGATCACCGTGCAAACGATCGGCGTGTTGATCCGCGACATCTCGCGCAGGTTGAACGCGATCGCATAGGACTGTCCGCGTTCTTCGGCACCGACGCCGGGATACGCGCCGCCGGTGTCGATGAACGAGATGATCGGCAGTTTGTACTTCGCGGCGAGTTCCATTTTTTGCAGCGCTTTGCGATATCCTTCGGGATGAGCCATGCCAAAGTTGTGCTCGGTGCGTTCTTTGATGTTCCGCCCTTTCTGATGGCCGATGAACATCACCTTTTGGTCTTCGAGTTTCGCGAATCCGGTGAGGATCGCTCGGTCGTCGCGGTAAGCGTGATCGCCGTGCAATTCGATGAACTCATCGAAGATCAACTCCAGGTAGTCGAGCGTTTGCGGTCGTTGTTCATGCCGAGCGATCTGCACGACGTCCCACGGGTCGAGGTTCATGAAAACCTCGCGCTGCATGCGAGCAATTTCCACTCGCATGTTTTGAATGGCATCCTTCGTGGTCGCCGTTGGATTGGGTTGAGTCTCCAACTTCGCGAGCTGCTGTTCGAGTTCAAAGATCGGTTTCTCAAACGGCAACACGTGTCGTTTGCTTTCCGGTCGATGAGGCGGTGGCACCGAGGGATAGTCATCGGCTGGCTGAGAATGATCATTGAGGTTGTCGCCTGGAATAGGCTCGCCGGCACCAGACATGTTGTTCTTCTTCCTCTTCTTGAATTCAAACTCGAAGCAAAATCTCGGTCATTCAGCGAACGCGATGAAAGTCACATCACGTCCGGCAGCTCATCCATCGTGGGCAAGTCGCTGACATTCTCTGGCATAGGCGGTGGCGCGGGACGCTGCAGACCTCGGGGGACTGGCTTCGCTGGAGCAGGCGGTGCCACGGGTGGGACGGGAGCGGCTGGCGGTTGCACCGCGACTGTCTGTTGAGGCATCGCCATTGGTTGCTGAGGCATTTGTGGTGGAACGCCCGGCGGCTGGCCCGGCATTTGACCGGCATTGGGCATCATTTGTGGGTAACCTTGTGGCGACATTCCCGGCGGCATCATTCCCGGCATCAGCCCCCCTGCCCCCGGTGGATAGCCCGGCATGGTTTGAGGCATTCCCGGCATCGGCATCTGCATGGGGTATCCAGGCATAGGCATGTAGCCGCCGGGCATCCCAGGCATCTGACCATACTGCGGTTGAGGATAGCTCGGCATCATGGGCTGCATCATGGGTTGCATCATTTGCGGTTGCATCATCGGTGGTTGCATCATGGGCGGTGGCATCGGCATGGGCATCTGAGGACGCGGTGCTTGAGCCGCAACGGGTGCCGGAGCCGGCTTTTTCTTCGGTTCGAGTTTTTTCGGATCAGGCGCGGACTGCCTGGATTCAAGAGCCGGCTTCGCGTTCGCGGCGAGTTGTGCGGCCATTTCGGGATTTGTCTTGGCATCTTCTGAGCGTGAGTGATCGGTGCGGCTGTCGAGCCGTTTTCCCAGCGATTGCTTCATCTCGCCGTCTTTCGACTCTTGCACCTTTCTCTCGAACACCACTTCGGGATCTTCTTTGAAGATCTGGATGTTGCGAAACTCGGACATAACTTCCTGCATGTTCTTCTGGCGGTCCTTCGGCTTCTTGGCGAGCATCCGCAACACCATGCGGTCCATTTCCGGAGTGACGTTTTTGTTGTACTCCGATGGCGGGGCGGCAACCGTCGCGAGATGCTTCATCAACAAATCTTTCGGTGTGCTTCCTTTGAACGGTGTGGTTCCGGTCATGCATTCATAGATCGTGATGCCCAAGCTGTAGATGTCTGTCTGCGGAGTGAGGGCTTCTTTGCGAATGGTCTCCGGAGCAATGTAGGTCAGCGTTCCGCCGATTTCCGTACTCTTGCCGCCCAGCAGATTTCCCAACATCCCTTTGACCTTTTTCGAGAGTGAGAAGTCGATCAGCTTCACTTCAGATGAGCGGTTCAGCAGGATGTTGTCTGGTTTCACGTCGAGATGAATCCAGCCCCGCTCGTGCATGTGCTGCAACGCCAGGCACGTGCAATCGACGATCTTTCGCAAACGCATTTGCACGCCAGCCGCATCGTTAGCGATGAAGTTTTTGATGTTCAACGCGCGAAACAATTCCAGCACCAGATAGATGTTGGTTTTGCGATGCACCGTCGCGAACCATTTGATGACGTTGGGGTGATCCAGTGATTGAGCCACCTTCCCTTCGTACTTCAAAATCTGAATTTGCTCGGGATCGAGCATTGCTTCAGGGAGCAGCACCTTCAACGCGAAACGGTTGCTCGTGTTCTCTTCCTGGACTTCCAAAACCAGAGCGTGTTTGCCAGATGCGATCACCCCCTGTTTCACGTAGTGGTCAATCTTGTTGTCATCGGCTGGTTTGTCTTTTTCTTTATCTGCCACGATGGGCTCCCGAAACAGTCGCGAGGTGTTTTTTGTGAAAACTGACTAGCTGTCTCATACTAGCCCGAAGCGCAAGCGAGGGAGTTTCGCCGCAATCCCTCGCTTGCGCTTCGGGCTAGTATGACACCATGAATAATCTCAATTAAAAACCCGACGCTGGCCCCTTCTTCTCCTTCGTCGCGGGCTTATCGACAGTCTTCGCCGCTGGCTTAGTGGCATTGCTGCCGATAGCCGGTGTCTCTGTCACGGCGGGCAATGCGGCTGCGGGGTTCGCGCGAAGCTGCGTGCCGTCGGTCAGCTCGCGCGACGAACTGAGGATGATCACATCCCCGTCGATGAACGGGCCGCTGACGTAAATTCGCTCGGCACCGACGTGCCCCAGCAAATCCACCGCGACATCTCGCACGACCCCCTGCCGCACGATTTGCACTCGACGACGTCCTTGCTCATCCGTGCCGATGGCGCTGGTCGCCACTTCAGTCACCGGCGATCGTGGCACAAGCTGAGCAAAGACTGCTTGGCCGACGTGCCACTTCTGCTGCGGATTATCGAGCACGATGACGGCTGTCGCCAACGAGGTTGCGAGGTCACGCACACGTTCAAACTTGGGATCAGCCGGTTGCAGCTTGTCGATCTTCGCGTCTAGCGTTTGATTTTCGACACGCAGTTTGAACGGCTCGCTTTCCTGAGTCGTTTCACGATCAACGGGCACTTCCACTTTCAGCTTGGACAGGTCAGCCAATGTGACCAGCGACTCGCCCGCTTTCACAAGCTGTCCGGCCTGAGCGTGAACTTTCAAAACATGACCATCGAACGGTGCCCGCGAGGCAAGCTGCTCGACTTGCCATTGCAGTAACTTGAGGTCTGCTTGCGCGAGCTTCTGACGAGCGTCCGCCAGCTCAACCCCCTGCCCTGCTTTCTTCGCTTGTTCGAGTTCCAGGTCGGCGACTTTGTGCTGCGCGAGTCCTCGTTCCAACAGCAACTGCCGCTCTGTCGCGACCATGCGGACGAGTGGCTCCTGAGCCTTCACACTTTTGCCAACCTCGGCATCAACCGACTGCACCGTGCCATCGCACGGCGCGGTCATGACCAGTTGCTTGATCGGCTCCAATTGAAACGCAAACCGATATGTTTCCGGCGGAGTGAGTCGCAACGGTTCGCGTCGAATGACGACAGGACCAGGCTCTGCCGAAGGACTTTGGCTTTGGCTTTGGTTTTGTCCAAGCCCGATCGCGGCGACGCCGATCGCGACAACTAGTGCCGCCACACTGGCACGAATCGACGTGCGATGATTGAAATTCGTCATGCTTCCCCCCTGCCCGATTTCTACTTGAGGCGGCTAAGTTAGGGCCGCTTTCGCCACAGTGTCAACGCGGTGTGAGTCGCGGATATCCAGACGGCGGACTGAGTGTCTCGCTCGTCGCGTGAAACGGCATGGCTGTTCCGTGAGTACAGAGGGAGTACAGTTTCGCGGCATCAATCCGTAGGTCAGGGTTCTCTGTCTGACCTCAACTGGAGAATCGTCAGCCAGGAAAGCTTGGCCAACAAAAGGAGTCCCGCCATGTTACGCCGTCTTGTCCTTTGTGCGGTTGCCGTTTGGCTGTCGCCGAACTCGGTCACATTGGCGGAGGACTCCTTCTTTCACATTCGTTGGAGCGAGTTGAAGGTCGTCGATGGCGAGTTGCCGACTTACAAGAACGCGAACGCCGACTGGCCGCTCCGCCAGCGGCTCATGAAGGTACTGCCGACGGTGTTGCTCGACGAACCGGGCGAGGCGTACTTGCAGCGAGGCGATCTCTGGTCCAACGTGCTCGATGTCATTGATCCTGACACGAAGCCGGTTTTTGTGGCTCTGCGGTCCTCTGCGAAAAAAGAAGTGACCGGTCGCCTTTTCATGCCTAAGCCCGACGGCAATGGTTTAGTCGCTCTCAAGTTTCGAGTGGCCGCGAACTCCGCCACGAAAGAGGCCGCTCGATCATTTCAGATGGCGAAGATCGAGCATTTTGAACGCTTGATGTTGTCAGGCAGTCGCGGCACGGCTTGGTTTCGACATCAGTCGCAATCCGCTCGCAAAGCGCTCGGCTCGTTATCGAACACGGAAACAGAAGCCGTCCGGACGGTCAGCCGTTTTGGTGACCAGACGCAACCACGGACGGATGACTTTGACCGCAGCTACGAACTCTTCTCCGGCGGACGTGCTGTTAGCGAGAACCTGCAGCTTGATCGTGAGATGCTTTTCCCGCGCGGTAACACGGCTGATGGCAAGCCGGTGCCGCTCGACTCAATCACCGGCGTCACAGTCAAAGAAATTGACTGGCAGCCGCTGATCAAAGACGTGAAGCCGAAGCTCGATACGCTGGCGAATTTGATTCCCGCCGATCAACACGCTCTCTTCTTTCCCACGTTCGCCGCTGCGTTGAAAGTGGCTGACGAGGCCAAGCAGCAAGGGACGTCGATCTTGCGGCACACCGAGTTGTCCGCGCAAGACACGCACTTGGTTCAACGCTACGAGCGCCAACTTGGGCTGTCGTTAAGCACGCTCGGCCGGCTGATTGGTCCAAAGATCGTCACGAGCGTGGCGATCACCGGCGGCGATCCGTACTTCGCCTCCGGCACCGATGTCGCGGTGCTGTTCGAGACGCCGCAGCCCGCCGTGTTCGCGAGTTTGTTGCTCGCCAAAATTCGGCTCGATGTGGCTGGCAACGCTGATGCGAAGCCGGTCGAAGGAATCGTTGACGGGATCAAGTACGTCGGCGTTCGGTCGCTTGATCGAGCCGTTTGCAGCTACATCGCCGAACTCGATCGCACTGTCGTGGTCACCAACTCGCTGGCTCAGTTGAAGCAACTGGCTGCCGTCCGAGCGGGCAAAGCGGCGGCGATTGTCGCGTTGCCGGAGTTCGTCTTCTTTCGACAGCGTTACCAAATTGGCGAGGCGTCGGAGTCCGCCCTGCTCTTCATCAGCGATGCGACGATTCGCCGTTGGTGCGGTCCACGTTCGCGCATTGCGTCGTCACGACGAGTTCGAGATGCCGCCGTTTTGTTGCAGCTTCAAGCCACGAACCTCGACGCCATCGTCACGGGTCAGGATCTCACGCTCGGTGCGATCACGTCCGACTTGCCAACGTCACAGCAAAACATCGACGTGCAATTGACCTCCACCGGTGTGATGTCCCCTTCGCTGGGCCGATTCGATTTTCTGACACCGATTTCCGAATTGACCTTCGACACCGTGACGACCGCCGAACGAGATGCCTATCAACGCTGGCGTGACGGCTATCAACGCAACTGGTCCGGAGCGTTCGATCCGATTGCGCTGCGGATCGGATCGGACGAGCAGAGTCTCTCTGCCGACTTGTCGATCATGCCGTTGATTTTGAATTCCGAGTATCAAATCTTTTTGCAGGTTGTGGCCGGAGCGAAGTTGAAACCCGATTCGGGAGATCCGCACGACACGCTGGCGCATTGGGTTCTGGCCATCAATCCGAAGTCCCCGCTGATTCAACAAGCGAATCAATTCCTCGCGGGGATTTTAGCAGGAAGCCTCGGAGGGCGGCTCGGTGCTGACAAGCCGCTGGACCCGCTCGGTTGGTTGGGAGAGTCCTTTTCCGTGTACGCCGATCGCGATGAGTATTGGCTCGAACTGGCCAAAGCCGCGCCGGAAGCGCGAAATCGCAAGCTGCAACAAGACGGCTTTCGACTCCCCGTCGCGGCGCGGATTGAAGTCCGTCAGCCGCTGAAGCTGGCGCTGTTCCTCACCGCCGTCCGTTCCTTCATTCAGCAGTCAGGGCCGGGGCTCACACGCTGGGACACGTTGAATCATCTCGACCAGCCGTATGTCAAAGTCTCGTCAGCACGGCGCGGAGCACAGGGGCTGGAAGATTTCGACAACGCTCGGTTGTATTACTCGACGATCGGCAACGGCCTCGTCCTGACGCCGAACGAGGGTGTTATCAAACGAGCCATCGAACGCGAACTTGCGCGCAATCCCATCAAGCCCGATGACGAGATGCCTGCCGACGCGAAATAATCGACTCAGTCGGAGCCTGCTCAAAAGAAACCAACTGACATCGCAAAACCGGCTGACTCCGCCAGCGG
>JANNDA010001409.1:0-5498 GCA_031387195.1 Planctomyces sp.
TCTTTGGCCACGAACAGTCTCCTTCATTGAGGGGCGAACAAATCCTGGAACACTCCGATGCCTAAATTGCGGGACACATCCTGAGTCCAATCAGGTCCATCGGAAAACAGTGCGTTCATAGGCGGCGGGACATTAGCTTGGGACCGCGATTGGGATCAACGGCGATCTCCCTAAGTCCACCAGTTGCCCGCAGAAACGATGTCAATAACCCCGCAGCTTGCCTGGCTTCGCGTCGATGGGCGAGAAAATCGTCGCTGATCAGGGCTGCACCACATTCGCCGTCTTGGGGTTCAGCCGCGCTTCCGGCCGTGGACCGTCTGTCGGGCTGCGGTACTGAAAGGTTTGCGAATCGATTTCCAGCGCCTGCCTCGGCATGGTGCGTTGAGTCTTGCCACCAGCCGGACGGTGATCTGTCGAAGGAGCCGAGGCGTCATCCGGAAACGGATCGGAATAATTCCACCGTGCGCGATCTTGAGCGGAGGTCCGCGGCACAAGATCGGGCACGCGCATGAACTGCGGATGGCAGCCGATCAGCGCCGCCACGCAGACACTCGCCAGCAGACAACGCCTGGAATTGCTCATTCGCCCCACATCCGTTTGACAGTGACGGCAAATTCCGAAAGCCGCCCGACTTCGAGAGGCGGGAATCTAGCCATTGTCCGCCAAACTCGAATAGCTAAGTTTTTCCGCCCCCGGAACGATCCGGCACGCAGCCGGTCTGGTACGCCATCGGGAATCCACATCTGCCGGTCATCTCGTTACAGTTCGCCCCCTTTTCCGATCATTCAAAAACGAAGGTTCGTGGCTGATGGCTGTGTTGATGCAGATTAGGCAGGCGTGCAAGAGTTATGGCGAGCAAGTGCTATTGGATAATGCCGAGGTGACGTTTTCCGATGACGTAAAGGTCGGATTTATTGGCCGAAACGGGGCGGGAAAGAGCACACTGCTGCGCATCCTGCTGGGAGAAGAGGAACTCGACAACGGCGAGGTGAGTCGGCATCCCAATTTGCAGATCGGCTACCTGCGGCAGCACGATCCGTTTTTGCCCGGTGAGTCCGCTCACGATTTTTTGATTCGCGACAGCGGCCAACCCGAATGGAAGTGCGGCGAGGTCGCCGGTCAGTTCGAGTTGAAGGGGGACTATCTCGAAGGCCCAGTCTCTCGGCTTTCGGGTGGTTGGCAAACGCGCGTCAAATTGGCCGCGCTCTTGTTGCACGAACCAAACTTGCTGCTGCTCGACGAGCCGACCAACTTCCTCGACCTGCGAACTCAGATTCTGCTCGAACACTTTCTGCGGAACTTCAACCAAGCGTGTCTGATCGTTTCGCACGACCGAGCGTTTCTCAATGCCACCTGCGAGCACACACTCGATTTGTCACGCGGCAAGTTGACGATGTACCCCGGCAAGGTCGATGCTTTTCTCACCTATCAGCGAGAACAGAACGAGCATCTCGTCCGCTCCAACGCGGCGATCCAAGCCAAGCGTCGTGATCTGGAAGTCTTCATCGCCAGGAACAAAGCACGAGCCAGCACCGCGTCGCTAGCTCGATCGAAGTCCAAGCAGCTCGATCGACTGGAACTGACTGACATCGCCAGTGACGAGGCGACCGCGTTCATCCGCGCGCCGCAGGTCGAACCGCGACAAGGCCCCGCCGTGCGGTGCAAAGACCTCGCCATCGGATATCCCGAACGCCAAGTCGCCAAGGGCATCGGCGTCGAGATCGATCACGGTTCGCGAGCCGCGATCGTCGGCGATAACGGCCAAGGTAAGACGACGTTCCTGCGAACGGTGGTGGATTCGATCAAGCCGCTCGCCGGTGAAGTGAAGTGGGGCTTCGGTTGTCAGGTCGGCGTTTATGCGCAACACGTCTACACCAGTCTCCCCGAAAAATACACGGTCCTCGAATACCTCCAAGACAACGCCACGTTCGGAACAACAGCACAAACGATCCTGAATATCGCCGGAGCGATGCTCTTCCGTGGCGATGCCGTCCAGAAACGCATCTCAGTTCTCTCCGGCGGTGAGCGTGCGCGAGCCTGTCTCGCCGGGTTGTTGCTCTCGCAATACAACGTGCTGGTCCTCGACGAACCAGGCAACCATCTCGACGTCGATACGGTCGAAGCACTCGCTCAAGCGTTGATCGACTACAAGGGAACGGTCATCTTCACGACACACGATCGCCACTTCATGAAGCGCGTCGCGACCTGCATCATCGAAGTCCGCGACGGCCATGTGACCAACTACGGCGGCGGCTACGACGCTTATCTGTACGCGGTCAACAAAGAGATCGACGACGGCGAACGCGAACTCGCCACGCGCATCAGCAAAGCTCCCCCCACCATTCGCAACGCGTCCGCCGTCGTTCGAGCACCCCGCCGAGACGACCGCGCAATCCGCAAAGAAATCGCCACGACCGAGAAAACGATCGCGCGCTTCGACGACCAAAAGAAGAAAGTCAGCAGCCAACTCCTGGAAACGTGCAACGCTGCCGAATCCCTGCGTCTGCACAACGAGGTCACCTCCCTGACCACACAACTCGACGAGGCTGAAGAGCGCTGGTGCCAGTTACAGGCTGAGTTGGAAGAGAGCGAGTGACTGACGGATCGTGTTGCTTGAGGTCGGTCGATCAGCCGCCGATGGCGATTCGAAGCATCTCGGCCTCTCGTATCAGTCGTCTGGATAGAGTTTCTTTCCGTGCTCGCGAATGTAGGTCAGAGGCACTTTGGGGTTGTTGATGTCCTTCCCGCCGTCTGAGTGCCATTTGTCTTCCCACTTTCGACACCACAGCTCCATGTTGCTTGGTTCGAGTCGATAAATCTCCAGCAATTCAATGCCACGATAGACGGCAAAGATCCACGGAACCTTCCGATACTTCGCAATGATCTTCGGATTCATGTGGTGATGCGTCGAAAAGCTCTTTGTCAGGGCAATATTGACGGACTTGAGTTCGTACTCTTGGCCATCATCGTCAACGGCATCGTTTCCTTCGCGGCCAGCGACTCGACGCAAACCAGTGATCAGCAAGACTTGCAGAAGCTTGCCGCCGTTGTCTTGAAAGATGTCGTCAATGCCGTGTTCTGACGCCAGCTTTTGGTACTCGACGATGGACGGCCAGATTTGATCCAATTTCTTTTTGTCGGCGTGCATTATGACCGCTCTCCGTTTTCAGTAACGAGAGCGGCAACAGTGCATCTCAACGCCCGAGCGATCGCCTCCATGTTGTCGATGGAGATATTCCGTTCGCCCCGTTCCACCGAGCCGATGTAAGTTCGGTGCAGCCCACAAAGAGCGGCCAGCGTTTCTTGTGAGTGGCCGGCCGCAAGCCGGAATCGCCGCATGTTCGCGGCAAAAACGTCGCGGGCCTTTTCTCGATTCTTGTTGGTCGCCATGATCGCGGCAGAATGGCTGTCTGATGACTTTGCATCTACACTCTTAACGTAGCATTTGAGGAACGATCCGCAGCAGGAGACGCGAGCGTGTCACGGAAGCATTTGCCGATCGAGTTGCCCCAAAGTCCCGTCTACACGACAGATCTTGGGGCGGCGTATTGCGGCGACTCACGAGATTTGTTGGCAAAGCTTCCCGACGACAGCATTAATCTGGTCATCACCAGTCCGCCGTTCGCGTTGTTGCGTGAAAAGGAATACGGCAACAAATCGCAATCCGAGTACATCGACTGGCTGGTCACGTTTGCGGAACTCGTGCATCGCAAGCTTCGCGACGATGGCAGCTTCGTGATCGACCTGGGCGGTGCTTACGAACGAGGTTCACCGACACGAAGTCTCTACAACTTTCGAGTGTTGCTCCGATTTTGCGACGACCTTGGGTTCGTATTGGCAGAAGATTTTTATTGGCACAACCCCTCAAAACTCCCTAGCCCCATCGAGTGGGTCAACAAGCGAAAACTCCGAGCCAAGGACTCTGTCAACACAGTTTGGTGGCTCTCGAAGACCGCTTGGCCGAAGGCCAACGTGTCGAACGTGCTTACCGCCTACAGCCCGCGCATGAAGCGGTTGCTGGAAGACCCTGAGAGTTTTTACGACCCCGCCAAACGCCCCTCCGGCCACGACATCAGTAAGGCGTTCGGCAAGGACAATGGCGGAGCGATTCCGTCGAACCTGTTGCAGATTCCCAACTCGGAATCCAACGGCCAATACACGACCGCCTGCAAAGCCATCGGCGTGACGCCCCATCCCGCGCGGTTCCCCGCTAAGTTGCCGGAGTTCTTCATCCGCTTTCTGACCGATCCCGGCGACACGGTGCTCGACATCTTCGCCGGCTCCAACACGACGGGCATGGTCGCCGAATCTGAAGGCCGACACTGGCTCGCCTTCGAGGAACGCCCGGACTACCTCGCCGCCTCGGCGTTCCGCTTCATGCCCAAAGACCTCTCCTCAACCGAGCTACAAGTGATCTACGACCGCATCGAATTCGGCGAGGGCGACGACCTCAGCCGATTCGCGAAGCAGATGAAATTGTTCGCCTGACGATTGTCATTTGACGGTTTTGTTGTCTGCTTCGGAGATTGCCTAGCCCTTAGCTTGATTCGCCAATGAGAACGTGAAGGAGCCATGAGAAATGGAGAGCTATAAACTGCGGTGGGAGATCGAATCGGAGATTGGACAAGGTGGCCAAGGAAAAGTTTTTCGCGTACTCGACACTACGGTGGTGGCACCAAAGGAGCAGTTGAGGAAGCGTTTCAAAAACGCACTCCAAGAGTTCACGGCCAGTGTTACTTTCGGCGGCGATACAGAAGCGGAAAAGAGATTCGAGGCGCTTCGTTCCGCACTACTTGATGTCTTGGATCGTGAGAGGGCGTCCCATTTCGGCGCGTTGAAGGTTCTGCATAGTTCATCGGATGCCCGTGATCCACTTTTGGCCGACGAACGCCTCAATCGCGAAATCTCTGCGATGCAGAAAGTTAAGCATCCCAATCTCGTCGAGATTCTGGATTCCAAGCCCGCTGATCGCTGGTATGTCTCACGCTTCTACTCTGGCGGGGTGCTGATCGAGAAGTTGGATCGATTCAAAGGAAATGTCGTCGAAGCGCTTCAGACATTTCGCGGGCTTGTTGCTGGCGTCGCCGAACTTCACAAAGGCAAGATGGTTCATCGCGACATCAAGCCACAGAATGTCTTCATCGCCGACAACGGAGATTTGGTATTGGGCGACTTCGGACTCGTCTTCTTTGAAGACGATGAACACACGCGGTTATCAGCGACGTTCGAGAATGTTGGAACTCGCGATTGGATGCCGCCGTGGGCGATGAGCATACGCATTGAGGATATTCGGCCATCCTTTATGATGTCTTCTCTCTCGGAAAAATTCTATGGTCACTGATTTCCGGAAGGAAGGTAGAGTGCGGAACAGTGTTCGCGCGCGGGTTGGTTGTGTGTTATGGGTTGTTGGTGGAAATTGTCATGTGGTCCTCCAGACAAGGATGTCGAAGATGGCTCGGAACAATCCCAAGGTGTCGCCGGAAGTGGCGGTGGAGTTG
>JANNDA010001367.1:0-3071 GCA_031387195.1 Planctomyces sp.
GGAAATTCTCCGCCAACTCGAACTACCGACACCTGCCGAAACCCTGCTTCGCTTGCTCCCGCGACCGCCAGACTGACGCCGAACAACTTGCCGACGACGCCCGATCGCTTGAAGCGTAGGATGGGGTGCGGAAAATGGGGACTCTTCCATGACCGCTGGTCGGAGTTCCTGGCGTCCGATACCTTCCCGCGACGATTCGGGTCGGAGCCCGCATCAATTCGCTCGCCTTGGTGCTCGCAGATGATGGTTGGGATATGACACAAGATGCTGCTGCTGGTTCGACCGACACGTACTCGCTGACGGCCAGTCAATCTGCGGAATCTCCACCGCTGTTGGTCGGCGTTCTGCGGGAGTCATATCCCGACGAGCGTCGCGTGGCATTGATTCCCGCCTCCGTTGCGGTGCTCAAGAAGAGCAAGCTCAGCGTCATCGTGCAGGCGGGAGCGGGCGACGCGGCTGGCTTTCGTGATGCCGACTATATCGCTCAGGGGGCCGAGATTGTCGCCGACCGCGCCGCCGTTTTGGCTCTCGCGGATGTTGTCCTGCAGGTTCGCACGGCCGGAGCGAACGCCGATGCGGGGCAGGCTGACGTCGCCTCCTTCCGCAAAGGGCAAGCGATCATCGGCCTGTGCGATCCGCTGGGGTGGCCAGATGTCGCTCGTGCGTTGGCCGATCGCGGCGTGCTGATGTTCTCGCTGGAATTGCTGCCGCGCATTACGCGGGCGCAAAGTATGGACGTGTTGTCGTCGCAAGCATCGCTGGGTGGATACAAGTCGGTGATCTTGGCGGCGAGTCTCGTTCCGAAGCTCTTTCCGATGATGATGACCGCCGCCGGGACGATCACGGCGGCGAAGGTCTTTGTCATCGGAGCGGGTGTCGCGGGATTGCAGGCGATCGCGACCGCTCGACGTTTGGGTGCCGTCGTGAAAGCGACCGACGTTCGGTCAGCGGCGAAAGACGACGTACTCAGTTTGGGTGCGAGATTCGTCGAGATGAGCCTGGCGGACGCGGCAGGAGCTGGCGGCTACGCGAAGGCGATGGACGCCGACTTCTACAAACGGCAGCAAGAGGCGATCACGCCTGCCGTCGTGGAAAGCGACATTGTCATCACCACCGCTTTTGTGCCGGGGCGGAAAGCTCCGCAGTTGATTTCGGCCGCGATGGTGCGAGCGATGTCTCCCGGTTCGCTGATCATCGACTTGGCCGCCGAACAAGGGGGTAACTGCGAACTGACGAAGCCGCGCGAGACAATCGTCGAGAACGGCGTTTCGGTCATGGGCTGCGTGAACTTGCCCGCCACGGTGCCGTTCCACGCCAGCCAAATGTTTTCCCGCAACATCACGACCTTCTTGTTGTCGTTGGTGAAAGAAGGACACTGGGCGATCAATCGCGATGACGAAATCGTGCAAGGGACTCTCGTGACCGCCGACGGAGTGGTCGTGCATCCGAAAGTCCGCGAGGCACTCGGACAAGATGCTGGCGAACGCTGATTTGCGGTGATGTCTGTCGCCGCCGGAATCTGTGCAAGAACAAGTGCGTAGGACGGGCACTCTTGCCCGTCTTCTGGACAATGATGGGCAGGAGTGCCCGTCCTACGTCAGGTCGATTTCTTACGGATTGCACGGCGGAGTTTGTCGGCCGAAGCTTTTTCCTCGGACACGGTATCGGCCGGTGCGTTTGCGGCACCAATCGCGCGATCGACTGCTTCGAGCAATACTTCCATCGCAAAGGGTTTGCGAAGGTAGTCATCGACACCGAGCATCTCGGCATACGCTTTATGCCGCCCCCCTTCGTTCGCCGTGATCATGATCACTTTCGGAGGGAAGGCGAGCGACTTGAGAAACTCCAGCACCGGAAATCCGCCCATCTTGGGCATCATCATGTCGGTGATCACGAGCTGGGGAGATACTGTCTCCGCGAGGCGTCGGCCTTCCAGTCCGTTTTGGCCCCAATGCACGGTGTAGCCCGCACCTTCCAACACTCGTCCGAGTGTGGAAGCGATCTCGCGATCATCTTCAATCAGCAGAATGGTCTTACCGGCCACAATGATGTCCCCGTGCGAAACTCAATCGTTGAAATCAAGGGTCGCATCGTAGGCCGCGCGGGTGACGTTCTCAAGCACCTTTGGCAACGCGATGATTCGTTGACGATGATCCGCAACAAGTCGCTTCTCAAGTGACGTGTGCCCGACCAGAATCCGCGACACTTCGCGAATGAGTTGTGTTGCCTTTCGCTCCGAGGCTGTGATTCTATGTGGGATAGGCTTCCAGCCTGTCGTGCTTTTACGGGGAATTCGACAGGCTGGAAGCCTATCCCACGCAAAGAATCACAGCCTCTCCGCGAAAGGACGTTCTTTCGCGGAGCGAAAGACGACAATCGCAAGCAAGGAGTCTCTATGTCTGAATCGAGCTTCAAAGATCACGAAACAGCCGTTGCCTCGCAGGTTCGCTCGTTGGGCTTCGCGGTCATCACGCTGTCCGATACACGCACCGATGCGACAGATGCCAGCGGTGCATTCATCAAGAACACGCTGCTGGATGCCGGCCACACGGTGCCGTTCTACCGCGTTCTGCCGGATGACCGCGAGAAGATCAAATCCGTCGTGCAAGATTGCCTGAGCGATCCGCACATCGCGGTGATCATCACCAACGGCGGTACTGGAATCTCCGCGCGCGATACCACGTTTGACGTCGTTGCCTCGCTACTGGAAAAGCAGTTGGACGGCTTCGGCGAATTGTTTCGGATGCTGTCGTATCAAGAGATCGGTCCCGCAGCGATGATGAGTCGGGCCACTGCGGGAGTCGCGAAAGGGAAAGTGATCTTCGCGGTCCCAGGCTCAACGAACGCCGTTCGGTTGGCGATGGAGAAGTTCATACTTCCTCAAGCCGGTCACGTTTATTGGGAATTGCACAAGCACCTGCTGCCCTGAAATCGAATGAGCTAGGCGATAGCCACATACTAGGCTCTGTCCCGCAAATGGTAGAGACCTCGTAGGACGGGCACTCTTGCCCGTCATTTTACGGTGATTCGACGGGCAGGAGTGCCCGTCCTACGGATTTACGGGACAGAGC
>JANNDA010001390.1:0-2102 GCA_031387195.1 Planctomyces sp.
GGACATCATGTCTTTGCCGACTCGGCCAACAATGGTCCCTTCGGCGAAGCATTGGTGAAGGAATTGATCCCGGAACTCGACAAGCAATTCCGCACGGACGCTCGGCCTGAAGCGCGGTTCCTCACGGGGCATTCTTCCGGCGGTTGGTCGAGCTTGTGGGTGATGATCTCGCATCCCGACGACTTCGCCGGAACGTGGAGCACGTCTCCCGATCCGGTGACGTTCGAGGATTTCCAATACATCAACCTCTATGCGCCCGGAGAAAACATGTACGTCGATCGGAAAGGGGAACGGCGGCCGATCGCGCGGCGCGGCAATCAGCCGCTGCTGTGGTATCGCGAGTTCGATTTGATGGACGAGGTGCTCGGTCCCGGCGGTCAGCTTCACAGCTTTGAAGCGGTCTTCAGCCCGCGCGGTGCGGACGGGAAGCCGGTTCGCGTTTGGGATCGCCGCACCGGAGCGGTCAACACCGACGCGGCGAAAGCGTGGGAGCAGTACGACATCCGCTTGGTCCTCGAACGAAACTGGCCGACGCTCGGCCAGAAGTTGCGCGGCAAATTGCACGTCCACATGGGCGACCTCGACACGTTCTACCTCGAAGGAGCCACACGGTTGCTCGGCGAAAGCCTGAAGAAATTCGGCAGCGACGCGGTCGTCGAGATGCACCCCGGCAAAGACCACGGCTCGATTCTGACGCCTCAATTGATGGCACGTCTCCGCGCGGAAATGGTCGGGAAGTATTTGGCCGAGAAACGTTGAGGAATCATTTTATGACGTAGAGCAGGCGGTTCGCCTGCAGAGATTTGCCGAGGAAAACACAGGCGAGCCGTGGCCTGATGAAGACCTTGAGCAGCAGGGATTGAAACTCCTGATGCAATAGTTTTGATTCAATCACCTCTCCTCGAAAGACATGATGTCCGCTCTATTCCAATCGCAAACCGATCCGACCTCGATCTTCGAGTTCTTTCGCGGCAGCTACGGCACCGAGTTGCTCACGGCAGCGGTGGTCGAATTCGATCTATTCCGGCGACTGGCCGAGCGGCCGATGTCGTTCGAGGAGTTGCGATCCGAGATCGGGCTGCAAGGTCGTCCGGCCGTCGTGTTGATCACGGCTTTGCGAGCGATGGAGTTGCTGGCCATCGACACGCAGGACCGTTTGACGCTCACACCGCTGGCGTCCGAGCACTTGGTTCCGGGCCGCGAGTTTGATGTCAGCGGTTACATCGCGTTGGCGGGTGGCAGCCCTGGCGTGAGCGAGATGATCGCTAGTTTGAAGACGAATCGTCCGGCCGGTGCCGCCGTAGCGACAGGCGGCTCGCCTGTCGTTTCTCATAAGCACGATGAGCGCGCCACGACTGACGGCACCGCATTCATCTTCCGCGAAGGAACCGCGTCGGCGATGGACGTCGAAGCCTCGGCACGATTCCTGACGATGTCACTGGCCGGGCGAGCGAAGAACGTCGCGCCGGTGTTGTCCAAACGAGTTTCGCTCGATGGTGCGAAGACGTTGCTCGACGTCGGCGGCGGTTCGGGAATTTACAGCATCGCGTGGTTGCGTCGTCATCCGGCGTTGCGAGCCATCGTGTGGGATCGGCCGGAGGTACTCAAGGTCGCCAGCGAAATGGCTCAGCAATACGGAGTGGCCGATCGCTTGGAGTGCGTTTCCGGAAATATGTTCGCGGACCCGGTGCCGGCGTGTGATGTCTGTCTGTTGTCGAACATCCTGCACGATTGGGACGAACCGGAATGCCGGACGCTCGTGCAACGCTGCGCCGCCGCGTTGAGTCCCGGCGGACGTTTGCTGATTCACGATGTTTTGCTTAGCGACGATCACGGCGGCCCGCTGCCGATCGCGTTGTACTCGGCCGCGCTGTTCACACTCACCGAAGGCCGAGCATATTCCGCTCGCGAGTTCCAAACCTGGCTGACAGAAGCCGGTCTGACGCTTGAGCCGATTGTCCCGACGCTCGTGCATTGCGCGGTCATCGGAGGGAAAGTCAGCCGAGCGGAGCAACGTCAGGTCATGTAACCCGAAGCATCAGCGATGGCGAACTGCACGCGACCTTGGAACGGATGTTGTGAGAAGGGGTCAATCAGTTTGC
>JANNDA010001410.1:0-2413 GCA_031387195.1 Planctomyces sp.
TGATCAACGCCCAAATCAAATCTTGAAAACTCTCGCGGGTGGGCTTCTGGCCATCGATTGGTTTGCCGTCGGCCCCGATGAGCGGTTCGTTGAGGTAGTCAATCGCGGTCTTCAGTTCTTGCGGACGCGGTTCGCGTGAGAATGCCGCAAGGTACAACTCGCGGACTTTCGCTTCGATCGGTTTGTCTTCTTTCGCCAGGCGTTCGGCTCGGCCGGTGGGGGCGGCGAGCTTGGCTTTTAGCTCGGCCGCGTTGAGCAAATGCAGGCTCTGCGCGAGGCTCGATGATTGGACGCGTTCGCATTCGCAGACGCTCTCGGCTTCGGGGCGGCCGAAGACTCGCAGGAATTGCGACGAGCGGTTGTAGCTGTTGTCGGGCAGAGCAACTGCTCGCGTTCCTGGCGGGAGATTGGCGAAGTCGGTCTGAGTCCCCGCCAGCCGGTCGATCGCATCGAGCAGCACCTCGGCCTGCAAGCGGCGCGGGTAATAACGCGAATAGTTCTGGCGATCGACGATGTTGTACTCGTTCGGCACTTCGCTCAACTGGTAGGCGCGCGATTGTGTGATGACTCGCACGAGTTCCTTCAGATCAAACCCGCTGGCAATGAAGTGCTTTTCGAGGGCCTCCAGCAGAGCGGGATTCGTCGGCGGGTTCGTGTCGCGGATGTCGTCTTCCGGCTCGATCAGGCCCCGCACGAAGAAGTGTTTCCAGTAGCGATTGACGAGCGACTTCGCAAAGAACGGATTGCTCTTCCCGCCCATCCAATCGGCGAGCTTGAGTCGCGGGTCTTCATCGGCGGCGATTTCCGGAATCACATCGCCCAGTGCGCCCGGCTTGAGCGGTATACCGGTCTTGATGTTGGCGGCGGTCGCGATCCCGCGCTTGTGGAAGATCAAATCCTCACCGCGCGTCCCCGACGGCTTGCGTCCGACCTGAGTGAAGAATGCCGCCAGCGAGTAATAGTCGTCTTGGCTCCAGCGCTCGAACGGATGATGATGACATTGAGCACACTGCATCCGCACGCCGAGGAAGAGATGCGCGACATCTTCGATCTGCTGCTTCGGTTCTTTGACTCGCTTGTACCACGCGACCGGCGGATTGCCGACGACCGTTCCCGTTGCCGCCAGCAACTCGCGGACGAATTGGTCATACGGCTTGTTGGCGAGGAAACTGTCTCGTACCCAGGAGTGAAATGCGAAGTTGGAAACTGTGTCACTCTCGTCATCACGGCGATTCTTCAACAGCGCGGTCCACTTGTTGGCGAAGTAGTCGGCGTAGTCGGGACTTCGCAGCAGCTCGTCGATCAGCGTGTCTCGTTTGCCTTCATCCTTGCTGGCGAGAAACGCGTTCGCTTCTTCCTCGGTTGGCAATCGCCCGCCGATATCGAGGGTTACTCGCCGCAGAAACGTTGCGTCATCGCAAACGGCTGATGGCGGAATGCCGAGCGTCTTGAGATTCGCAAACACCAGCTCATCCACAAAGTTCTTCGACGACGGCAGATTTTCGACCGGCGCACCGAGCGGCACGGACGCGCTATAAACCGAGACCTGTCCCTGATACCGCACCATCACCGCGACATTACCCACGATGTCGGCGATCTTCACCAGACCGCGATCACTCACGTCAGCCATCGCCTTGTCGTTGGACTCATACAACGCCATTCCTGAGACGTCACGAACGCTGCCGTCAGAATACTTGGCGATCGCCTTGAGCTGCTGCTCCGCTCCTCGCTGGATCGAACCCCGAGCCGGCAAAACCTCAAACGACACCAACTTGGGAACCGCATCGCTGTCGAACGTGGCCCCTTGCTGAATCCAGTTTCGCAACAGTTCAAAGCCTTCCGAATTCGCCGCCAACCGGACTCCGCCGCCGTGTGGCATCTGGCCTGACGCCTTCAGCAGCAATAGGCTCCGTTCTGGCGCTCCCGCAAACAGCCGCCGATTGCGGCCCTCTTTCGTCAGATGCTCGAAGTCCTCCTGCGGCTCGAATCCGAGCAGGGACAACTGAAATCCCTTTTGCCCGCCCCCCGCCTTCGCATGACAGACGCCCACGTTACATCCGGCCTTCGTCAGCAGCGGCACGACATCGTTGACGAAGCTCACGGGTTGCTCGGCGGCGGCCAAGGAAAGCGAGCCGGTCACTAGGAAGAGAATTCCAAACAGCGAAAGGAGCCAACCGCGCAACAGAACTGACCGTCGGAAATTGTGTTCGGTGAAAGGCATATCGCTACCACTGGGGTTCGTGATCGATTCAAAAACACGTTGAAAGGCCGCCGACGGATGGCCGGTTGACTCGGAGTGATTCTGGGGGTCCAATGTTACCAGACGCATCGGGTTTTGCCGATGAATGAGCAGCCCTCCGTAGTGCAAGCTTACAGCTTGCCACTCAAAGGTTCCGAAACGAGTTGAAACGCA
>JANNDA010000042.1:0-2898 GCA_031387195.1 Planctomyces sp.
ATTGGACGTCAGCCACCCGGTTCATTGACCACAAATATTCGGGGGCTGACTGCGCCCCGCTCGCCAGAGAAACACTCATGCAATACGTGAAACTGATGAACTTCGCGACGCTCATGCGAAGGCCGCGTTGAGGCACTGTGAAGAAAGGATGAATTCATCGCGAGACCGACAGAACCAGCTTGTTGCGATTGCCCGTCTGGGCATAATCCCGCCGAAACTAGAAGTGAAGACGGTTGAGTGAGCGCCGCGATCGTCGTGGCTCAGTGGAACAAGCTCCAAAAATTTCTGCGGAGAAGACGCGATGTCAGAACATTGGTTTTATCGGTTGTTTGGTGAAGAGTTTGGCCCGGTTCCCCTGAGTGATCTACGTGAGCTCTCGGCGAATGGAACGCTGACCGGCGATGACGAAGTCCGCCCAGCGACCATCAGCATTTGGGTTCCCGCGAAGTCGGTCTGCGAGTTGCAAGACGTCTTTCAAACCACCGCCATCGAGTCTGATTCCAGTGTCGCGAACTCAGAGTCACCGGCGACTGATGAATGGTATTACCAGCAACCCGGTGTCAGTGAAGCGGTGATTGGCCCGATGACGTTCGAGGCGTTGCTCGAACAGGCCAAAGCGGGTCGTTTGTCCGCGGACGACGAGGTCAAGTTCGGAGTTGATGGCAAGTGGAGACGCGCGGGGTCGATGGGCCGATTGGTCGCCGTGCTGCCTTACCGCACTGCTCCGCGCAACATTCAAGCGATCCCCAAACCGGCTCCAGTCGCACAAGCTCTCTCAATTGCTGATTTGGAAGACGCTCCGAGTGAGGTCGTTGAGGAAAGCCCAAACGATGATGACGTTGTCGTCAATCAGCCCGTGATGGAACGAAAGACGCCACAGCCGAAGACAAAGCTCTCGAAAGGAAAGAATGGGCCATCGGTGGCCGCAAAGACCAAGCAGAAGGCGCTCGATGAATCCGTCGAAGACGAAATGCTGGCCGAGTTAATGGCACCACCGGCTCCGAGTGAGAACAACGTTGGTGAGTCCGCTTCAGAATCTCGAACGACCGTGCCGCTCGCGCCTGCGAACCAACGAGCATTCGAATCAGTGCCGCAGTCCGCAGCGAGCAATTTCGGATCATCAGCGACAAGCTCGTATGTTCCACAGAGCGCCCCTCGACCGGTTGCCCCGAAACCAGTTCCCCGGTTTAAGCCCTCACGCAGCGACAACTCATTGATGGAACGTTGGAAAGATCCGCGACTGCTCAAGCCGTTGGCCATTGTGGCTGGGTTGCTGTTGATCGTCGGTTGGATGTCGATGCCGGAAAGCAACGCGGGAGATGTGAAGCTATACAACGAACTCAACAATCTCATCACCGAGGTCCGCGCGAAACGCGGCCAAGATCCGAAAGTGCTTCCCTCACTAAAAGACGAATTGGAAAAGACGGCTGACCGAATTGCCAAGACTTTGGAGAAGACTGCTGACGGCGATCACCCAGCGCGGCAACGACTGTTGTGGTGTGCGAAAACCACAGTTCCGCAAATGACGAAATTCGGACTTGCCGTCGAGGCGGTTGCCGAAAAACAGGTCGTTGCCCAATTGGATCAAACCGCCGTTCTACTGGGGCTCAAGCCTACCGCGACTTCAGTTGCTGTTGCGGAGTTAGTAACTGATTAACCATCCGACTGTTGAGCATCGCGTGATCGGCATCGGAACCGCCGATCATGCCGGGCGCGTCATTGTCGCATCACGACGTTGCCGAATACGAGTTGAGCATCCTGTGGCTCTCGTCCGACGTTGTGATCGAACCAGAAGACACCGACATCCCCACGGTGTTACTTGGCAACTCTGTGCATGAGGTTCTGGAGAAACCGTTCGTGCGATTGACTCGGCGCTGGGTTGGTCGTGGGCGCGTTCGATGTTTGTTGAATCTGCTGGGGCGCGCGGTGGCGTCGATTCGATCTCTGACGGGTTGCCCCAATGAGGACGCGACGATTGCCGATGTTGCGTTGCAGCCGCGCACGATTCTTTCGCCGAGCTTTGTGCCTGCATTTCTGGGTGATGTTACGTGGCCCAGTCCGCACAGAGCACTTCGGCTTGTTCGAGCACCAGCTTGGTGGCTTCGTCTTGCAGGTCGGGTGGGTAGCCGTGCTTTTTCAGGATGCGGCGGACCATCACTCGGATCTTGGCGCGGGCCGATTCGCGGACGGTCCAGTCGATCGTGGCACTCTGGCGGACGCTGGTGACCAGTTCGGCGGCGATGACCTTGAGTTCGTCGTTGCCCATCGCCTGCACCGCGCTCTCGTTCACCACCAGGGCGTCGTAGAAGCAGATTTCGTCTTCGTTCAGGCCGAGGTCTTCGCCGCGTTGGGTGGCGGCTTGCATCTCTTTAGCCAGTTGGATCAGTTCGTCGATCACCTCTTGGGTGGCGATGGCTCGGTTGTGGTAGGCGGTCAGCGTCTTTTGCAGCATCTCGCTGAAGGCTCGCGACTGGACGACGTTTCGCTTGCCGCGTTGCTTGATCTCATCCTTGAGCAGTTTGGCGAGCAGTTCGGCGGCGACGTTCTTGTGCTTCAGGCCGCGCACTTCGGCGAGGAATTTCTCGGACAGGATCGAGATGTCTGGTCGCTTGAGTCCCGCGGCGGTGAAGATGTCGATGATCTCGTCTTCGGCGGTGATGGCCTTCGAGACGAGTTGCCGGATGGCGTGGTCGAGGTCTTCCTGCGTCTTCCGTTCGCCGGAGGGTTTGACCAAGGCCGATCGCACGGCATGGAAGAACGCGATGTCATCGCGCAGCCGGATCGCTTCATCGTGAGCGGCACACAAGGCGAAGGCGCGGGAGATGTCGGTCACGACCTTGGTGAAGCGAGCCTTCCCGTCTTCCTAGCGGTGCGATCGGCCCTCGTGAAACCCTCCGG
>JANNDA010000059.1:0-1850 GCA_031387195.1 Planctomyces sp.
CGCGCGAACCCTGCTTGCAACTTGCCGATTCGGTGGACCGCCTTTAGACTCCCCGCCCTTGTTGGGCAACATGGAGGCCCCGATTTTTTTTCACAGCTCTTTTGTTTGGGTTACAGGCATCGCCATGAAAGAGGGAATTCATCCCCGGTACGAGGAAGTCACGGTCCACTGTAGTTGCGGGACTGAGTTTGTCACTCGCAGCACGGCCGCGAAACTGCATGTCGATATTTGCTCGCATTGTCACCCGTTCTTCACGGGCACGATGAAGTTCATCGACAGCGCCGGACGCGTCGAGAAATTCTCGAAGAAGTACAACTGGAAGATCAAAGGCGCGAACGCCGACAAAGGTGCTGACGTTAAAACAGAACCAGAAGAAGTCAGCAAGTAGCCTCGCCCCTCCCTCCAGGGACGGTCCAAAACGGACTTGTTCTGAAACGGGTGGCGGGGTCTCAGCGGAGCGATGGCCCCACCGGGGTTGATTGCCGCTCGGACCCGGCCACCCGTTTTCGTTTTCGTAGCACGGGCGGCTCGCCTGTGTTTTCTCAGAGCCAGATGAGCAGGCGAGCCGCCTGCACTACGTTTTAGATTCCTATCCGAGATCGCCAGAAGGCAGAATTACGAACGGTCGTTGCTATGTATCCGACGCTGCAATCGAAGCTCCAGCGATTTGAAGAAATCGAAAGCCAGTTGCAAGACTCTGTTGTTTTGGCGAATGTCGAGCGAATGTTGGCGTTACAGCGCGAGCATGGCGGTCTGCGAAAAGTGGCGACGTCGATTCGTGAATTCAATAAGCTCGAACAAGAAGTCAACGACACCAAGCAGATGATCTACGACGAGTCGGACCAAGAGGCACGCGAATACGCGCGGGCCGAGCTTGCTGAAATCGAACCAAAATTCCATGCCCTGCAAATCGAGTTGGAAGACATTCTCACGGCCGGTGATTCGATCACGCGCGGCTCATTGATCATGGAAATCCGAGCGGGAACCGGCGGCGAGGAGGCGGCGTTGTTCGCTCGAAACCTGTTCGAGATGTATTCGATCTTCGTCAATGCGCGCGGCTGGAAAATGGAAGTGCTCGAAATGAGCGACGCGGAAATGGGTGGGATCAAGGAAGTCACCCTCTCAATCAGCGGCGAAGGCTGTTTTCATCAAATGCAGTTTGAAAGCGGCGGCCATCGCGTACAGCGTGTGCCGGAAACGGAATCTCAAGGCCGCGTGCATACCAGCGCGGCGACCGTTGCCGTGCTGCCCGAAGTCGAGGAAATGGAAGTCGAGGTTCGCGACGAGGACATCCGCATGGACACGATGCGGGCCGGTGGTCCGGGCGGCCAAAAGGTCAACAAGACCGAAAGTGCCGTCCGGCTCACGCACATTCCGACCGGACTCGTCGTTCGCTGCCAGGACGAAAAAAGTCAGCACAAGAACCGCGCGCGTGCCATGCGATTGCTGCGCAGCAAGATCTACGAACAACGGCAACAAAAGCTGGATAACGAGCGCGCATCGACACGCCGCACATTGATCGGTTCGGGCGACCGCAGCGAACGCATCCGCACTTACAACTTCCCTCAAAATCGACTGACCGATCACCGCATCGGCCTGACGCTCTATAAACTCGATCGGATCATGCAGGGTGAACTCGATGACCTCATCAACCAGATGTTGGAGTTCGACCGCAATGAACGCTTGAAGGGAACTGTGGTGAATTAATCCCTGGAGTGCGGCGGGGGGGGGGGGGCCGCCCCGTTGATTGTTTTTTTGAGAAAAAGTATTATGAAAAAAATGAAACAAATTTTGATGAGAGGTAGCAAGTATTTGTGTAAAGAGCCGGGGAAGATTAGGTGTGGTGGGGG
>JANNDA010000083.1:0-5669 GCA_031387195.1 Planctomyces sp.
GATGCGAACGGCATGAAAACGCCGGTCGCGAACACCTTCGTCGTGACGGTTGATTCAGGAGTTCCGGACGGGATCTATGAAGTCCGTTCGAGCGGACGGTTCGGCGTCAGCAATCCGAGAAGCTTTGTTGTTGGCTCGCGAAAAGAGGCAAATGAGGTCGAACCGAACAACGCTCGCGAGCAAGCAACTCCCGTGGAGATCAACTCGACGGTCAACGGTCGCGCTGACGGCAACACGTTTGATTACTTCAAGATGACTGGTAAGGCGGGACAACGAGTGCTCGCGATTTGCCAGTCAACCAAGATTGACTCAAAGTTGAAGCCGCAAATCGAACTTCAGGACGGGAACGGTCGTCGGCTGGCGTTCGTTCGCGGTGTCTCTCGTCGTGATGCGGTGCTGGATGTGACGTTGCCGGCTGACGGTGATTACTTGGTGAGGATCATCGATCAGGTTTACACGGGGAGTGCCGACCACTGTTACCGCCTAACCCTTACAACGGGGCCGTATATTGACTTCACGCTGCCGACTGGCGGCCAGCCTGGCTCAAACACTCAGGTCACTTTGTTTGGACGCAACCTGCCCGGTGGGCAACCGGCGGGAGTCAATGTCGATGGCCGACCTCTGGAGAAAGTGGCCGTCTCAGTCAGCTTCCCTGCGGACATCGAAACGGTTCGCGCTGCGGATAACCTGGGAGCACTTCAAGGAGGCGTTGATGGATTCACCTATGTCTGGAGCACGCCTGCTGGCAACGCGAATCCGGTGACGATGTATCTCTCCTCCGCAACAGTCGGATTGGAACAAGAGCCGAACGATGCCGCCGCTCAAGCCAACAAGTTGACGGTGCCGACAGAGGTGACTGGACAGTTTCAAGTTCGCAGTGACGTTGATTTCTACAGCTTTGACGCGAAGGCTCAGGAGATTTATTGGATCGAGGCCTTTGGTGATCGACAGGGTTCTCATGCCGACCCTTATGTCACACTCGACCGCGTCGTGAAGGATGACAAGGGAGTCGAAACGGCTCAGCGCATCACGGCTCAAGACGACACGGGAACAAACCTCGTCCCCAACGTGTTTGAAACGCTCAGTGACGATCCGGCGTTTCAGTTTGTTGTGCCGGCGGACGGAACCTATCGAGTCTCGATTCGCGATCGGTACTACGAGTCGCGCGGCGATGCTCGCATGGTCTATCGGTTGGCGATTCGCAAAGAGTCACCGGACTTCCGAGTTGTCGTCCTGCCGGAAGCCCCGATCGCTGACAACAACGTTGCTTCGAGCCCCTATCCTGCCGGACTCCGCAAAGGCGAAAATTATTCGGCTCGCGTGATCGCCTTTCGCCGTGACGGCTTCAACGGAGTCATCGACGTTACTGCGGAGAATCTTCCGCAAGGAGTGACTTGCAAAGGGACGAGCATCGGCCCAGGACAGAATGCGTCGAACCTAATTTTCTCTTGTGCCGAAGATGCTCCAGACGGTGCGTTCTCTTTTGCCAAGATCGTGTCGAAGGCTCGCATCGAGGACAACACGAAGGTGAAGGCGACTACCGATGCGAAGGGGGCAGTGAAGCCGGCAATGGATGCGCTGCCGAAGGCACAACAAGATGTTGCTAAAGCCGTTGAAGACGAGAAGAAATTCCTCACGGCGCGTCAGGCGGCTGAGACCAAGTTCACTGCTGATGCCGAAGTGACCAAGAAGGCGGCGGATGCAAAGGTCCTCGTCGATAAGAAGGTCACAGACACCGCAGCGCTCCACAAAACCAACACGGACAAGCTTGCCGCTGCGAAGGTGGAATTGGACAAGGACAAAGATAAGCAAGAATTGAAGGACGCGGTTGCCGCTGCTGAAAAAGCTGCTGTTGATTCTGATGCCGTTGCGAAGGCCGCCGTACAAGAAAAGACGGTCTCAGACAAAACTGCGATCGACACCGGCAATGTTTCTAAGGTGTCTGAACAAGCCAAAACGAAGGCGGTCACGGAGCACGATCAAGCGAACGCAAAACTCAAGGCGGCTCAAGATGTTCTGGTTGCCGCCGAGAAGCGAATTGCCGATGCGAATGCGGCTGTTGTGGCCGCTGATGCCGCTCAAAAGGCGGCGGCTCGCGATGTGGCTCACGTAGCACGTGCAGCCACGACTGTTTGGGACGGTACTGCGGCGATCGGTCCCGTCTCGCGACTGTCTCGCGATTTGTGCCTCGCCGTCACTCCGGAGACCTATCCGTTCCAAGTCAGCACGGACGTGTTCCGAGTTGACGCGAATCACAATCGGCAGATCTTGGTTCCGGTCAAACTCGTCAAGCGGAACGGCTTCGATGAAAACGTCACTCTGACGTTTATCGGTACGCCTCAAAATGCTCAGGTCGAAAACAAGCCGATCAACAAGGGAGCGAGCGACGGCGTCTATCGCATCTTCCTGCCGAACAACGTTCCGGTGGGGACTTACACGCTTTACATGAAAGCGTCCGGAGCCGTGCAGTATCGCCGTCGTCCGGAACTCGCCGACAAGGCGAAGGTCGTCTTCGATCAGTCAGTCGTCGTCGCCACGCAAGCCACAGAAGCGTTGACTAAGGCCAACACTGACCGAGACGCTGCGGTTAAAGCGGCGACTGATGCCGACGCCGCGTTCAAAAAAGGGACCGCTGATAAAGAGGCGGCAGCCAAGAAAGTGACCGAGACGGCTGAGGCGGTGAAGAAGGCGACCGAAGCGAAAGATAAAGCCACGACAGACGCTGATAAGGAAGCGACCGTGAAGGCGCTCACGGCGGCTCAAGAGGAAGCCAAGAAGGCAACTGATGCACTCGCTGCGGCAGAGAAAGTTCTGGCTGATACGACCGCCGCCAACAAAACGGCAACCGATGCCAAAGTGAAAGCCGAAGCGGACGCCAAGGCCGCTGACGACAAGAACAAGGCGGCACTCGCGGACAAGGCGGCTAAGGAAAAGGCGCTCAATGATACGAACACTGCGACGAAGGCGAACGCCGTCACCGTGTTTACTCCCTCGACCCCGATCGTCATCAGCGTGAAGCCCAACGCGGTCAACGTCACGACCGCTCCGGCGAATGCGGGTGCAGTGAAGAGGGGCGAAAAACTGGAAGTCAAAGTCACGATTCAGCGAGTCAATAACTTCGCGGGACCGGTGACGCTGGAGATTGTCCCGCCTCCTGGTGTCATCGGACTTGCCGCCGAGAAGGTGACAATCCCTGCTGACAAGGCCGAAGGAATCATCAACATCACCGCCGCTGCTGATGCCACGGAAGGTGCCATCGCCAACGCCGTCATCCGAGCCTCTGCCGAATTCGATGGTGCGGTTGCCGCGTCGGACGGCGCGGTCGCGATCACCGTCGCCAAGTAATCCGTGTTACCGGCGCAAATCCATGCGGTTCACAGGAACCATCCTATGACAACAGCTACGTTGCCTGAACCATTAACGTCACCCCCCAAATCGGCTGTGCTCTCTGGGCAACAGCCAGCCTGGGACGTCGCGTTGCTATATCCCAGCCAAGGCCAGTGGAGCAAGTACGACTATCTCGATCTCCCTGGAAATCGACTGGTCGAGTTCGACAACGGACGTATTGAGGTGCTCCCTATGGCAAGCATTCGGCATCAAGCAGTTTCGAGCAAGATATTTGTCCCTTTGTCGGTTTTTGTGGAAGTTCACGAACTGGGGACAACGTTCTATGCGCCAATGCCAGTACTCGTCGGCGCACTCAAGTTTCGTGAGCCGGACATCGTCGTCACACGCTCAACAGCCCCGGTGGAATCTGACGGCGACAAGTATCTCGACAGCGCGGAGTTAGTCATCGAGATCGTCAGCGAAGGTCCGGAGAATCGAAAGCGAGACTTGGTCGATAAGCGAGCCGATTATGCGGCGGCAGGCATCGCGGAGTATTGGGTCGTTGATCCGGAGTCACGGGAAGTCCTGGTGTTGCGGTTACAGGGAAGCGAATACGTTGAGTCGGGGACGTTAGGAATTCAGGACATCGTTCAATCCACAGCGGTGCCGGGGTTTGAAATCCCCGTGGCCAAGATTTTTGCCAAGTAAAGCCAAGCAAATTCGCCTCGCGGCGAGTTCCATCCTTTTGAGAGAGTTCCGTTATGCGTCGTACCTCATTCATGTTGCTCGGTGGCTTGACCCTTCTCTGCTCGTCGCCGCTGATCGCTCAAGAAGCGAAGCCTGCTGCAGCCAACGCCATCAAACCGGAAGCGGTCAACTTGGGGCGACCGGTCGATTTTGAGAAAGACATTCAACCGATTCTCGATGCGAATTGCGTCGCCTGCCACAACCTCGGTCAGGCGGAGAGCAAGCTCAACTTGGAGCGGGTAGAGTCGATCATCAAGGGGGGCAAACGCGGCCCGTCGATCGTCGCCAAAGATCCGGACAAGAGCTTAATCTACCTGGTCGCCGCGCGTGCTCAAGGCCCGGCGATGCCGCCGTTACCAAATAAGGTTGATGCGAAAGCGCTGACGCCGAAAGAACTCGGCACATTGCGACAATGGATTATCGAGGGTGCTTCCGGCGGCATGGGCGGGATTAAAGACCAAGTCAATTGGCAGCCAGTCCCGGCCACCGCGAAAGCGATTTACAGCTTGGCGATTGCGCCGTGGGGCCGATACGTGGCGGCCGGGCGAGCGAATCAAGTCCTGGTTTACGATGTCGAGAGTGGCGATGAACTGGCTCGTTTGGTTGATCCGAATTTGGCAGCCATTCAACACAATGGCAAGCCGATGTATCCGACCGGCGCAGCCCATCGCGACTTCGTTCACGCGCTGGCCTTCAGCCCGGATGGGCTCACGATTGCCTCGGCCGGGTACCGCAGCGTCAAGCTGTGGCAGCGACCCGCGAGCAGTCGAGTTCGCGAAATTCCGGTCGGTGCGGCAGTGACCACGATTGCCGTCAGCGTCAACGGACAATGGCTCGCAACCGCCGGTGCAGATAACGCCATCAAGTTGTGGAATCTTGCCGATGGGCAACCGGGTAAGACGCTTGCTGGTCACGCCGCAGCAGTTCACAGTTTGGCCTTCAACGCCGATGGCTCAAAGCTGGCGTCCGCTTCGGAGGACAAGACGATTCGCGTGTGGAACTTGGCGGACGGTACCGAGGCGAACAAGATCGAATCGCCTGCTCCCGCCAAAGCAGTGGTCTTCAACGCGGACGGTACGAAGGTGATCGTCGGCCAAACGGACAACATCATTCGCATCTGGGCGATTCCGGCGGCGGCACCGTTCATGCCGGAGAAGGAGATCAAAGGTCACGGTGGTCCAGTTCACGCGATCGTGTTGATGACCGGTGGCACACAGATTCTGTCGGGTAGCGAAGACCAAACGGCTCGCGTGTGGGATCTGGCGAGCGGCAATCAGGTGCGATCATTTGCACACGGCGGGCCGGTCAACTCAGTCGCCGTTCGCGCGGACGGACTATTCGTGGCGACGGGAAGTCCGAACAACATTGCCAAACTTTGGAACAACCAGAGCGGAGCGCAGGTCGCGGAACTCAAAGGGGACGTGACGCTGAATCGGACGGTCGTCGAGCGGACTGAAGACCAAAAGGTGGCACAGCAGTTTGTGGCACTCGCGCTCGCGAATTTCAAAGCGGCTGAGACGAATCAGAAGGAGCGTGACGAAGCGGTCAAGAAGGCGATTGAAGCCAAGACGAACGCCGACAAGGCGGTCGTCGAG
>JANNDA010000111.1:0-4435 GCA_031387195.1 Planctomyces sp.
CGTAGCCGCGCGCCTTGAAGAAGGCGTGGAAGTCGGCCAGCAGGGTGTGAGTTTGTAGGACGGGCACTCTTGCCCGTCGATTGTCTCGCGACGGGCAAGGGTGGCCGTCCTACGAGCTTGTGCATCGTCAAGTTCTTACTCTGGCAGGCGTTCGCGTTCGACCTTGGGGGACTCGCCGGTGCAGGCTTTCATGAACTCGACGAGGTCTGCTTTTTCTTCGGGTTTCAGGTCGAGCTTCTTGATCTTGGGGCTGAGCCATTGGTTCGGCGTGCCCCCCTTGCTGTAGTGCTCGACGACTTCTTCCAACGTCTTCTGGCTGCCGTCGTGCATGTACGGAGCGGAGAGCGCGACGGTGCGGATCGTCGGCGTCTTGAAAGCGCCTTTGTCCTTCTCGTCCTTCGAGATTTCAAAGCGGCCAAGGTCCGGCTTGTCGATGCCCTCACCGAAGCCGACTCCCAGGTTGTGGTACTTCTCGTCGGCGAGATTCGCACCGACATGGCAGGCGGTGCAGGCGACTCGCTCGGAGAAGAAGAGGTCTCGGCCACGAATCGCACTCGCGGACATCGGGTGTGCGTCGGCGGCGGCTTTCGTGGCTTGATACTTGGCATACGACTCGGCGTCGTCCTCTTTAAGGCTTTCGAGATCATCGGGCTTCATCGCCAAGAAAGGACGAACTGCTTCGTAGTAATCGAACGGAGACGGGCCGGTCACGATTGCTCGCTCAAAGGTCGCGAGCGCTCGTCCGATGTTGTCGATCGTGACTCCCTCATCACCGAAGATGACTCGGAACTGCATCGCGTAGCCGGGAATCCCCTGAACGGTTTCGACGGCCTTCTCATGGGTGTTACCCATTTCGATCGGGTTGGCAATTGGACCGACCGCTTGGGCTTCCAAGGTCGCTGCCCGACCGTCCCAGAATTGAGCGCCGCTGAGAATGCGGTTGTAGCTGACAGGCGAATTACGTCCCCCCATTTGACCGCCGATGCCGACGCCAAACTGCGTGTGCTTGGCGTACCCCTCATCCGGATGATGGCAACTTGCGCACGAGATCGTGTTGTCGGCGGAGAGTCGCGTGTCGAAATAGAGCTGACGTCCCAGTTCGATCTTCGCGCGAGTCATCAGGTTGTCAGCGATCCCTTGCACCTGGCTCGAACCCACGGCCAGACCGAGCGGCAGCACGATTTCCAGCGAAACGTGGTTCTCTGTTTTTTCTAGCCACGCTTGGACCTGCTCGACTTTGAGCGGCCCGTCGCCGGGGATTCCCGCAGTCAAATCGGGTGAACCGAGGAAGACTTCTGCGGAAGCTTTCGCGGTCTCCACAGCGGCACCTTCCGTTCGTTTCGGCAACTGTGTGGGATCGGAATTCGCTTCCGGATTTGTGCCCTCGGTGGCTTTGCTGGCTGATGCCGCAGGGGTTACGGCAGCCGGCTTCTCTTGAGCGCAACCCAGCAATGCGACACCGCACAGGCTAAGACTCACAACGAACGAACGTCGAACAAATGGGCTCATCATCAGATTCCTCGGTGAAGATCACGGTGCCGCAGTGTCGCTCGATGACACGCTGCGTCGAAATTCGGAGCGTGATGATACAAGGACTCCGCAATGATGTCCCGCAATCGTAGAACAGACGGCCCGCCTGTCTTCTATGAAGACTTCTGACACTCACGAATTCCAGGTGCGATGGTCTCCGCCCCGACGGGCAACGCCGTGAAGGATTTTGATTCGGGAAAATACAAGCCCGACGCGCCAGCGAGTGCATGAATTCGAACCATCAGATAGATGCACTCGCTGGCGCTTCGGGCTTGTATTGGTGCAATTTGCGTCGAGACCAAATCCTTAACGGCGTTGCCCTTCGGGGCGAAAATCGAGACATCTGGAATCCGTGAGTGTCAGGAAGACTTCCCTGCTTCCCCGCGGCCGGAATCCCCGTTAACGAGACGGCTTGGCACTGATCCGGGAATCGAAACCTCCCAGCTCACCGCGCAGGTCAAGAATTCCTTCGGCCATTTCGAGCGGCACTTCTTCCAGCTTTTCGAGCCACGTGGCTCGCTCTTCAACCGAGACATCGGGCAGTTTCGCGGCGATGAGTTTCTTGAGCAGCTCGCGTCGAGCAGTCTGATCCGGCTTTGTCGGCGTGCCGGTCCCGCTGCGTCGGGCGGGCTTCAGATCGAACAGGTCGGCATCATCATCGGCGACAGCGTCCGTGCTTTGGATTGTGGTCACGGTGCCGGCATCGGCTTCGCGCGAGGTAGTGTTTCCCAACATCCAGCGGTGCAACACAAAGTTGCCTCCGACGATCCCCACGATCACACCCAGGGCCACGATTCCGTGGAATGCCATGTCTCGACGATTCATGTTTGCCTCCGTGCAAATTGCCGAACGAATGATCGAACGAAGATCCTCTCGTTCGAGTCAGTGATTGCTGGTCGCAATGCGGCGGAACGGTAGCTGGGCTCGCGGAGGCCGACAAGATGGCCTCCAAAGCGGGATTGTTCCCGTGGGGTTTGTGACATTCGCAGCCGTGCGGCTAACATGGCGAGCCTGCACGTTTCAGGGTCTTTCTCCACCTTTCCTCTTAGTTCTAGCGAGCGTTTTGATGAATCACTTTTCATTGCGAAGAGGTTTCGCCGCCTGTGTTGCGCTGAGCCTGATGCTCAGCGCCAACCGGGCTCAAGCCGATGGCTTGCAGTATCCGCTGACGGCGGTGTCGTCGCCTGATGGAAAAACATTGTTCATCGCCGACCTCAATCAGCCGGGCGTTTGGAAGCTCAGCGAGGGCAAGCTGAGTCTGTTCTTTCAAGCCAGTAAAAAGTTTCGGACGCCGCTCAATCGCATCCGCTGCATGGCGCTGGATCATCAGGGGAAACTGCTGGCGGGTGACTCTTCGACTCGTGAGGTGTTTCGCTTTGATGACGAGGGAAAACCGCAACCGCTGACCGAGGGTGGCATCGGCATCCCGATGGATTTGGTCGATGACGGGCAGGGGAATATCTTCGTCACTGACTTGGAACTGCACTGGATTTGGAAGATCGCCGCCGGAGCCAAAAAGGCCGAGAAGTTTGCTGAAGTCGCCGCTCCGCACGGCATCACGATCGACTCCGACAAGAACCTGTGGGTCGTGTCGCACGGCAAGAATCAGTTGGTGAAAGTGACTCCCGAAGCGAAGGTGGAAGTTGTCGTCGAGGGCCGGCCGTTTCAATTTCCTCATGAGATTGAATTGGGAAAAGACAAGACCGCCTACGTCACTGACGGCTATGGCAAGTGCGTTTGGAAGATTCCGCCCGGCGGCAAACCGGCAAAGCTTGTCGAGGGTGAACCGCTGAAGAATCCCGTCGGGCTGACCTGGCAGGGCGAAACGTTGCTGGTCATCGACCCGCACTCGAAAGGTGTCTTCTCCGTCGGGACTGACGGCAAACTTTCGCCTGTCGCGGCGTCGTTGGAGAAGTAGACTCTGCGGTGGCAAAAATGTCGCCCTCATCGCTCCGCGTGAGGGTAGCCGAGGATGCAAAGAACGCCGTATCAAAATCCGACGTCGATCGCACGACCGGCTAACTTCACGCGGAGCGATGAAGGCGACATTGCGGCTTCGCCACGCTAATAAATTGATTGACTCGTACTCCGTGGCAAGGACATCGTCATGACCATGATCATTCAAGACCCGGACACACAGCGGCGCGTCATTGCCAGACGTCGGCGGCTCGGGCAGGACAAGTTCGATGAAGTCTGGAACGGAGTTTATGTCATGGCACCGATGGCAAATATCGAGCACCAAGAATTCGTCAGCGGCCTAGATTGCCTTCTGGGTGAAGTCGTGCGATCGGCAAAGCTGGGCATGGTGCTACCTGGGACCAATGTCAGCGATCAGCGCGCCGACTGGAAGAAGAATTTTCGTTGCCCCGATGTGGCGGTCTTTCTCAACGACACGAAAGCAATCAAATGCGGCACGCATTGGTTCGGTGGGCCTGATTTCGCCGTCGAAATTGCCAGTCCCGGCGAGAAAGTGAAACGAAAGCTGGTGTTCTACGCCAAGGTCGGCACGCGGGAATTGCTGATCGTGGACCGATACCCGTGGAAGCTGAGTCTGTATCGGCTCGAAGAGGGTGAACTGCAATTGGCCGGAACGTCGTCCGTCGAATTGGGCGAGTGGCTGCCATCTCACGTGGTGCCGTTGTCGTTCCGGCTGATCGACGGTGTTGAGCGACCTCGCATCGACGTAGGGCACTCCAATGGCCAGCAAACGTGGGTCATTTAGGAACGGAGTTGTCTGATGGATTCTGTTCCGAACAATCCGGTCACGCCATTGTCCGGCGTCACACTGCCGACGCCGCCGACTGGCAAGCTTTACGTCCGAGCGGTCACACCGCGACTGCGCAAGCTGCTGTATGTGGTCTTTGGATTGATCGCGTTGCTGGGAGCGAATTCGCTGTATCTGGTC
>JANNDA010000144.1:0-1918 GCA_031387195.1 Planctomyces sp.
CTATCCGGTCGTTGCGAATGGACGACTCCTCTTACGCGATCTCGATTCGCTGCTCTGCTACGACCTGCGTCGGTAGCCGTCGCACGGGGAATCGTGACACAAACCCCACTGAGCTTGCCTCAGTGGTTTTAGTGCTTTTGCACTACGTCGAGTTTCCAGCCGAATGAGTCCACTCGTAGTGCAAAAGCCTTATTCCACCGAGACGAGCTCGGTGGGGTTTGTGTCAATCACTGCCGTACGAGGCATGACACCGCAGCCCGCTACTTGGCTTCCAACTTGAGCTTGCCGTTGTGTCGAACGAAGTACAGATCGAACGCGACATCGAATGGAATGTCTGGCCGGCCAGAGAAGACGATGCGTTCGCAAAGTTCTTTGGCCGCAAGGCGAGTTCGCTCTCGCCCTGCTTTACCCACGAGTTGTTCGACCGGCTGTGAGTAGGCCCACGCCAAAACCGCAGCAGCAAGCTGATTGCGGTATGGCTCGACGCGCTCTCGCAAGATCGTCGCGCACTCAGACGATGTGCTCAGGTAAACCTTCGCGGTGAACGTGTTCCTGTCTTCGGGATTGCCGAGCTTCAACTCCACGTTGCCGACACGAGTGAACGCCATACTCGGATTCGCGGTCGGGAGCGGTGCGGGAGACTCGCGTCGCTGAGCGAGCAACCAATCGTAGACCGCTTCGTTCTTGTAAGTCTCCGTCCAACTATCGTGGCCCGCTTCGGGATAGACGGTGAGCTTCGCTTGGCCGCCTGCGCTCTGAACGGCGGCGACCATCTCCTCCGAAAGCTTCAGCGGCACGCCGAAATCCTTCGCTCCATGAAAGACCCAAAACGGAACGCTCTTCAGTTGCATCGCGTCATCCGGATCACCGCCACCGCAGATCGGCACTGCCGCCGCGAAACGATGCGGATACCGAGCCGCCAGTGTCCACGCCCCGAACCCACCCATACTCAAGCCGGTAACGGAGACTCGCTGCGGATCGGTGTTGAAGCGAGTCAACACGCTGTCGAGCAACTCGGCCAGCAAGTGCTGCTGCACATCTCCCGGCCACCATTGATCCTTCGGGCACTGCGGTGAAATCACAATAAACGGGAAGTCCGGTCGCTCCGCCACCAGCTTCGGCGGCCCATGTACTTTGACCAAACTGAGATCATCACCTCGCTCGCCCGACCCGTGCAGAAACATCATCACCGGCCACTTGCGATTATCGATGCCGTAGTCCTTCGGGAGAAACAACAGATACCCAAACTTCTCGCCCGGCAACGCGGGACTGACGAGATGTTGCTCCACCTGCTTCCCAGGCATCGGCTGCTCGTCTGCGAAGAGCACGTCGCCACTCAGAACAAGACTGACAAACACCAACAGAGAAAACCGCACCAAGGAAGGAACCATTTCAAACTCCGGATCAATTGGGCCAATTCAAAACCGCGACACTGTAGCGCCGCGAAGCCGCAAAGTAACCCGAAGTCATTGTTGAAACGAAACGAACTGCGTCGACCGGTGGAGATGTCGAGTTGGACGCCTCGGGTTACATGGGGTGATTCCGCATTTCCAAATCATCAAAAATCGAGACGTCGCTCTTATGAACCAACTGTCCGAAATAAGCTCCTGATTCTTGACTAGATTTGACCAAAGTGCCGATCAGCGAAGTCAGAGCGGTCACAAAGTCACTGCCGATGAGCGAAGCCGTTTTGCTTCGGTAGTATGGCAAGAACCTGCTGACTCTAGTGTTACGTGCGGCTCGGCAATGGATGGTGCAACGTTGATCTCCTTGACCCGACTCGCCTGTCGGCTAGAGTTGCCGCGTTCAACGGAGAGGCAGGGATGCGACTCTGACCTTGAACGCTTGGTGACTTGTCGAGTTTCTTGAACTGCAACCGGCAATAAGCGTGGATGTTTAAGTTAGCACGACGCGCAAG
>JANNDA010000192.1:0-22366 GCA_031387195.1 Planctomyces sp.
CTACGACGCTTTGCCATCACGCGACTCAAACACCATCCACTCAAAGAAAGTTTACGAGGCAAGATGCAAATCGCTGGCTGGAACGACGACTTCCTCGCTGAAGTCCTCACCGGTCAACAACTTTGATACGCGCTGGCCGTGAGCATGAGCCGCAAAGGCAACTGCTGGGACAACGCTCCGGCCGAGAGCTTCTTCGCGACGCTGAAGATGGAACTGATGCATCACGAAACGTACGCGACTTGTGCAGCCACCCGCGCGACCCTGTTCGACTACATCGAAGTGTTCTACAACCGCGAGCGACGACGCTCGGCCTTGGGCTATCTGTCACTGGTCGCCTTCGAGGAAGCTGCGTAACCGGCTCTGGCCACGACCCGCCCCCCGGTGTATCGCGCGGCCGCGGGGAGTCTATTTCATCCCTAACCAATCGCAGGGAAGCGCAATCCGCTCAAGGTTCCGGTACTGTCGCCCAGCCTGTCGAGGTTGATCTCCATACGATTGAGCATTGAGACCCAGAGGTTGTTGAGTGGGGTTTCCTTGGGGTAGACGATATGGCGACCTTGCTTGAGCGTGCCGCAAGCTCCGCCCGCAAGGACGAGCGGGAGGTTGTCGTGGTTGTGGGCGTTGCCGTCGGAGTTGCCGCTGCCGTAGGCCAACATGCAGTGATCCAGTAGCGTGCCGTCTCCCTCTTTGACAGATTCCAGCTTCTCCAGCAGGTAGGCCAGTTGTTTAACATGGAACGTGTTGATGTCGCGAATCTTCGCCTTCTTCGCTTCGTCGTTGCCGTGGTGTGAAAGCTCGTGATGTCCTTCGGACACGTTGATGAAGGGATACGATTTATTGCTCCCCTCGTTAGCCAGGACGAACGTGCTGACCCGCGTGCTGTCGGTTTGAAACGCCAGTACCAGTAGATCGCACATCAGGCGAATGTGCTCTTGGAAGTCGCTGGGGATACCGGCGGGAGCGGGCATGTCAGGCGTCTTTACCGGCGGCAACGTTGCGGCGCGTTCGATGCGTTGTTCGATGTCGCGGACCGCGCTGAAGTATTCATCGAGCTTGCGGACGTCGTTGACTCCCAGCTTGCTGCTGAGGTCTTTCGAGTCCTCACGCACGAAGTCGAGCACGCTCCGGCGGCGAGCATCACGTCTGGCTCGATCCACATTCGGGACCGAACTGAAGAGCCGCTCAAAGACCAGTCTTGGATTAACCTCTTTCGGCAGCGGTTGCGTCGCCGACCGCCACGCCATCGTCGATGAGTACACGCACGAGTAACCCGAATCGCAGTTACCGGCCATCGATCCGGCCTCAGTGCCGATTTCGAGTGACGGCAGACGAGTATGCTCGCCGACTCGCGAGGCGGCGACTTGATCGACCGACGTGCCGGCTCGGATGTCGGTACCGTCTGTCTTGCGCGGCTGAGCACCGGTGAGGAATGCTCCCAACGCTCGCGCGTGATCGCCACCGCCGTCGCCATGTGGCCGAGCCTTGTCAGCCGTCAGTCCGGTCAACACCGAGAACTTCGATCGCACTGCTTCGAGCGGCTTCAAGATCGCGGGCAACTCGTAGTCAGCCCCTTCGGTTTTCGGCGTCCAGTCTGCCATGTTGACGCCATTGGGGACATACAAAAAGGCCATGCGATTTGGAGCGGCTTGCTCCGGCTTCGTCGCACCATCGGCCCAAGCGGATAACGGTCCCATCGCCTCCAACCACGGCAGGGCAACTGCAGATCCAAGACCTCGAAGCACGGTACGGCGGGAAAGTGGACCAAACATGGCGGGACTCCTGTGGATGGGTGAGTTAAGCGGAGGGAGGTTTCACCACGGAGACACAAAGGACCACAGAGAAATGCAGGGAATTGTGCCTCTCTGTGCCCTCCATTGTCTCCGTGGTGAATTCTATTCCTGATCGCCTTGAGCCGATCCGCGACGCTGGCGAAACGGATCGCTCTTGGCGATTTCTATGATCAAAGTCGAGAATTTGTATCCGTCTTTACCTGTCGCGGCCACGATGCGATCGACCGTGCGTTTGTCGTAGTAGTCTAACCCGCGGCCGGTGCCGTAGATCAGCAATTTTTCGGCCAGGCAGCGAGCGAACTGATCTTTCTTCTCGACAAGGATCGACTTCAGCTCGGCCGATCCCTTGAAGGATTTGCCGTCGGGGAGCGTGCCGGAGGAGTCGATGTCGAATTCGCCGTCCTTGAGGCGGAAGCCGCCCACAGCGTTGAAGTTCTCCAAGGCAAAGCCGAGCGCATCCATCTTGTCGTGACAACTGGCACAAGCCGGATTCTTGCGATGCTCTTCCAAGCGCTGCCGTAACGAGCCGGTCATGATGGCCTTCTCGTCCATCGGCAATTCCGGAACGTTGGGCGGTGGCGGCGGAGGGGGCGTGCCGAGGATTTGTTCCAACACCCAGCGACCGCGTTTGACCGGAGAGGTACGTGTTGGATTCGACGTCACCGTCAGCACGCTGGCTTGTGTGAGCAATCCGCCGCGCGAGCGGTCCTGTAAAATCACTCGTTGAAACTCATCGCGTCGAATCGGTTGGCCGCCCGGATTCGTCGGCTTTTGTCCGGCGAGATTTCCATTCGTGTCAGCGATGCCGTAATGCTTTGCCAACCGTTCGTTGAGATAGGTGAAGTCCGCATCCAGCAGGTCGGTGATGCTGCGGTCTTCTTGAATGATCTCGGTTAAGAAGAGCGACGTCTCTTTGAGCATGTCGGCCTTCAAGCGGTCATTGAACGTCGGGAAGAGTGTCGCATCAGCGGCGACTGTCGTGAGGCGTCGCAGTTGCAGCCACTGCAACGCGAAATTCTCGACGAGCGATTTCGACTTGGCATCCTTCAACATACGGCGGATTTGAACGTCGAGATTCGTGGTGAGTTCTTTCTTCTCAGCCAGCGCGAAGAGTTCGTCGTCAGGCATTGTGCTCCAGAGGAAGTACGATAACCGCGATGCGAGTTGAAACTCGTCGATTGCGTGCGCATCCGCGCTATCGGGGCGGTCGTCGAGTTCCACTCGAAAGAGAAACTTTGGCGACACGAGCACCGCTTGCAGCGCGAACTGAATCGCTGCGTCGTACTTCTCGCCGCTGGTTTCCACTGTCTCGACCAATTTGGCTAGGCGATCGACTTCGTCTTTCGTGGCTGGACGGCGATAGGCTTTCGTCGCGAAGCGTTGCAGGATTTCGCGAGTCTGCTCGGACTTCGGCTTGTCCGGTGAGCAGGCCATGATCTTGCGTTGACTCGCCGGTCGAGTGTCCGCCGGGCCTGACAGTTCAAACCATTCGACCATCAGCGTGCGGGGATTTTCCGGCTTGTCTCCTTCGGTCGGGTTGAGCAACCGCACCGCGATGCGCAGCTTGCCATCCGGCAGAAAGATCGGCAGCATGATCGTTTCAGGAGTCTTCTCGTCAGTCGCTTTGACTTCAAACTGTTTGACGTCGTCGCCATCGAGTTGCACCGCAATTTTGACCGGCTCATCGCCGCTGTTCTTCGTGTAACAGCGAATCTTAAATGTGTAATCGCCGGACAATGACAGCGAGTACGGCGTGTTGAGGTTCCCTTTGATGAGCGGTCGCCAGTGGGCGGCTTCGCTGGTCGCCGGTTCTAAATATCGCGAGGACTGTGTTCGCACGGGCGGCTTCGCTGGATCAGGCATGATCGCCCGCTGCATGATGCTTTCCGCCGCCGCGAGGTAGCGCTCCATCAACACCGGCGACAGCGACAACACATCGCCGATGTTGTCGAAGCCGTGCCCGATATCGTCCGACGGAAAGTCTTCTGCCGGGTTGAAGTCCACGCCGACGAGATCGCGAATCGTGTTGTTGTATTCGACACGATTGAGCCGCCGAATCGTGACTCGTCCCGGATCGGGCTTCGCGTTCTTGTCTGCTCGATCAAAGATGTCGTTGACCGCTTTCGCGAAGTTGGCAACCTCGTCCGCAGTCGGCTTCGGCTTTTCTTTCGGAGGCATCTCCCCTTGCTCGACCATTTGCAGGATCTTCAGCCACGTCTTCCGAGCCTTCAGGATCGACGCCTCATCACCGAACTTCGCCAGCGAAAGTTCCGCCTTCGGCTCCGTCTCGCCGTGACAGGCAAGGCAATGTTGCTTCACGAAGAGAAACGCCGCCGCCTGCGGTGCCGTATTTTGAGCAACCGCTTCGCGGTCCCAAAAGACTGAGACGGCGAGCAAACACAACGCCGACCGAACAAAGCGGCGAAGCCGCAAGTAATCCGAAGAGTGAGCAAGGGCGGGCGCTCCCGAAGACACTGAATTCATCGTGTGTGTTTCACTTCTGGTTTTGCGTTTCTCGCCTGTCGGTCCAAGATCAAAACATCTCGAACATCTGCTGGCCGCCGTGAGCCGGATTGCCGATCAATCGCCGATTCGGCACATCCACGACGAAGTCCAAAATCTCCAGCGGCACTTGCCCGATCAGCACGGGAACCGAATCGGGGACTTCCAAAACATCGACAGTGCAGTCGCGGTCTTGCACTGTGAGCTTCACCGCTTGATAGACGTTCGCAGTTCGAGGTCCGCCCGCAGTGATAGTTCGCTTCTGGCCTGTCGTTTGCAGACCGAGCTGCTGAATCACGCGGGTTGGCAGAGACAAGATCATCGCCCCGGTATCAACCAACGCATCGTCGATTTGGACACGACGCACCGACTCCGCTGGCTGAAGGCCGCGTGCAGACATCCACAAGTCTTCGAGGTTTTCGATGATCGCAGTCGTTGTGACTCGGCCCATTCCTGCCTCCATGATTGATTCTCCTCACCGATTGAACAAGAACGCCGGGCTGTTGATGAGTGCCCACATCAGGTCTTGGGCTCCGTCGGTCGGGTTGCCGATTTGGGCGAGGTAGGTTTCGCTTTTGGTTCGCTCGTCGTCGGACGGCATGCGGCAGACGACTGCCAGATAGATCTCTTCCACCAGCTTTTTGTTGTCCGCTTTCTCGGCGATCAAGCGAGCGATCTTGGCTTGGGGGTGAACAATGGCGTCAGCGATCGTGGGGCCGTTGACGAGATTCAACGTTTGGCCGAGGCTGACATCGCTGGAGCGTTCGCATTCACACGGGCTTTCGCGCGGCGGGCGGCCGAACATGTCGAGGAAGCTCAGGTTGATCTGCGGATCGGGAAGTTGTGTGGCTCGGAAGCCAGCCGGAACGCCGGGGATGTTGGTGGGCGCACCGGTCGCGATTTGGATTGCATCGTAAAGTTGCTCGGCCGTGAGTCGGCGGGGCAGAGCGTGGCTGAAGTTGGTGTTGTCGCCATCGTTCCATTGATTCGTCTTGATGGCACGCTGATAAGTATGGCTCGTAACGATCGTGCGCACGAGATATTTCAGATCAAAGTTGTGAGCGATGAAGTCGGCAGTCAGCGCGTCGAGCAATTCTGGATTCGATGCCGGGTTACCGGCGCGGATGTCATCGACCGGGTCGATGATGCCGATGCCCAACAGATAGCTCCAGTAGCGGTTGACGATGCTCTTGGCGAAGTATGGGTTCTCTTTGGCAGTGACCCATTTACCCAACTTGATACGGGCATCGGGCGATGGGTCTTCGGCAACAGAGAGCTTGAACGGGAACGCAGACGGAAGCATCTCGCCGGTCGTGGGATGCTTCATCGCTCCGACAGTCGCGACGGAGTAAACGATCTCTTCGTCCTTTGCGGAGCCCGGCTTGCGGACCACGCCGGTCAAGAACCCAGACAACTCGTAGTATTGCCGCTGCGTCCAACGCTCGAACGGATGGTCGTGGCACTTGTTGCAGTTGAACCGCGTGCCGAGAAAGACCTGTGTCATGTTCTCCATGACTTCGTTCGGTTCGCGCGAGACGCGGTAGTAGTTGGTTGCCGGGTTCTCAAACGTACTGCCGCTGGAGGTCAGCAGTTCGTAAACGAATTGGTCATACGGTTTGTTTTCGGCGAGCGACGCTCGCAGCCAATTGCGGAAGGCCCAGACTCCTTTTTCGGTGATCGTCTTGCGGTTGGACATGAGTAAGTCGGACCACTTCAGCGTCCAGTGATCGATGAAGTCCGCGCTTTCCAGCAGTTCTTCAATCTTCGCTTCGCGTTTCGTTTTCGTGTCGCGTGTGTCGGCGAGGAACGCACGCACTTGTTCCGAAGTCGGCGGGATACCCGCGAGATCGAACGACACGCGCCGCAGGAAGTCGGCGTCGCTGCACAGTTCAGACGGAAGCAGCTTCACCCGTTGCAACTTCTTGTTGACGAGCGTGTCGACAAAGCTGTGTTCTGGAGACGGCTGCCATTGATAGCCCTCGCGGTCGCCGAGCACCGACACCAAATTCGCTGCGTACAGACCTTCGTACCGCACAAGTGCCGCTGCTTCGCCGCGGCGCACGGCTTTGATCACTCCGCTGGCCGTGACGGTTGCGACCTCGAAGCTGCTGGTGTCGAACACCGCATCGCGAGTCACGTCGCGCGATGTTCCGTCCGCATAGAACGCCAACACGATCATCTGCTGGGTGCTGTCGGTTTTCTGAAGGATCGGCTTTTGCGGATAAACCTCGATTCGCTCCACACGCTTGTCTTCGCGATACTGGCAACCCTCAGCAATCCATTGCTCGGTGAGCTGGTAATAGCGGGACTCTTCATCGAAGAGGAATCCCCCTTCGTGAGGCACCCCTTGCGTCGGCTTGAGCAACATCAAACTCTGAGCCGGCACCGCGCGATTGAACCGCCGACCGGAGATGTCATCGACCAACGCCGTGTAATCGTAGAGCGGGTCGTAACCGCGCAGAGACAGCTTGAATCCCGCCTTCCCTTGCTGCGAACCGTGACACGTTCCGGCGTTGCAACCGACCTTGCTGGTGATCGGAATGATCTCGCGAATGAAGCTGACCGGTGGTGTTTCGAGCGTCTTCACCGCCACCGGCACATCGACTGAATGTCCGGCCGCCGTCACCGTGACCTTCGTTTCGCCGACCACTTTCGGCTCGATGAACCCGTCGCGATCGATGACAACTTGTGCTCCCGCCGGTGCGAGCTTCGCTTCGCCCGACAGGTCATACAACCGCCCCTCGGCATCTTTGCCGGAGACGATCACTCGCCGAGCATCGCGAACGCCGCTCAATTCCAACTTCGGCGGAAAGACATCCAAACCGACGATCGCCGGACGTTCGGCGGCTGCGACCACTTGGGTGAGCGCGAACATAGAGACTACCGTCGCGTTAAAAAACTGTCGGAGTTTCATTGCAATAATCCTCATCTTAAAAGCGAGGCAAAAAGTGGAATGCACATGAATTACTTTGCGGCCACAGCAGGAGTGATCGTCACGGGCACGAACTTGGTCACGAGTTTGCCAGTCTCGGCGTCATATAAGCGCACTTGTCCGTCGAAACCTGCGACGGCGACTTGTTTGCCGTCGGGGCGGAAGGCAACGGTAAAGATCGGGCTGTTGATTTCGGGGAGTTCAAACAGCAGCGCGCCGTCGTCGGTCTTGTAAATGCGAGCCGCTCCGCCGGTTGCGGTGCTGGAGCCGATGACGAACTTGCTGCCGTCGGCGTTGAACTGCGCGTCGAAAATGCGGCCCGGAATTGGGGCATAGCCGCGGATGCGGTTGAAGTCGTCGCCGATCACGCGGACTTGAGTCCGAAAGATCTTGTAGAGCTTCGGCTCGCCGTCGGAGCCGCCGCAGATCACTTGCTCCTCTTTCGGATGTCGCTGAATCGTCTGCAAGCCCCCCTTCAAGGCACCGGGAGTAATGCTCGTAACGTTATCGACGAACTGGCCGTTCTCGACGATCGACAGCTTCATCGACATGTCGCGGCTGACCGAGACGACGTGATCCGACTTCAGCGAGAAGGTCGTCCCGATGACGTAGTCCGAATGAGCGTCCATCCGCATCACCGACGAGCCGTCGGTGGTCTTGATGACTCGAACCTTGTTGTCCGCTCCGCCAAACGAAAACAGCGAGCCGTCGTCGTTGAAGTTGCCGCCAAACAGCGTGTCGAACGAGACCGTGTTCGAGAACGCCAACTTCTGATCGGCGAGATTCCAAAACTGCACTTCGCCGAACAGCGCCGGCGTGCCGCCCACCGCCCCGATCCGCTTACCGTCGGGCGAGAACCGAATCGAGTTCAACCGTTGTGAGCGACCGACCAAGCGATGGACTAATCCCGAACCATCCGCCTTGTGCAACAAGATCTCGTGGAAGCCGGAAATCGCCAGCAGAGAACTATCCGGCGAATAGGCCATCGCCGTGATGACCGGCGGTGCCGAGTACGTCGGCGGCTTCTCGGCGCTGAAGGTGTCGGCAATTCCTTCGGGCGTGTCGTCCTTCGCCCCTTCGGCGATCCAGCGTTTGATGAGGTCCACTTGAGCGGCCGACAGCGGATCGGCTCCCTTCGGCATTTCGGGTTTCTCACCGACGATCATTTGTACGAGCAGACTGCCGTCCGGCTTTCCGGCCACGACGCTCGGCCCCCCTTCGCCTCCGGACATCATGCCGGCAAACGTTGTCAGCAGCAGCTTGCCACCGAGCTTTGCCGGCTGATGACAACCGGAGCACGATCGCTGCACGATCGGTCGCACCTGCCGATAAAAGCTGACCGGCTTCGAGACGACGGGAGCCTCTTTCTCTTGAGCCATCGCCGAACTGACCGTCGCGAATACCACGCAAACGCCCAGCGACATCAAACACCGAACCGGCAAGCGAGGGAGCCACATCTCACACCTCAACCAATATCGAGAGATTACGTTTTCATCCGAACTACACGAGTTTTCAGCGAGCCGGAAGGCGTCAGCCTCCCGACAGCTTGTTTGTTGTTTGTAGGGGACTAGCCGGGATTATTCATGGATTCATACAAGCCCGACGCGCAAGCGAGGGATGGCCGTGAAGTTCCCTCGCTTGCGCGTCGGGCTCGTATGAAGCTGTCTGCTGAGAAAACTCCCCGACTCATGAATAACCTCGGCTAACGCCCGGCGGCCTGCCAATATCAAGTAGTGCAGGGGTACGAGCAGTAACAGGCAGGACAATCACAGGCAGGTCAGTCGTTCGTCGAATTTTCGCCGAACGCATCAACGCGGGCCGACATCTTAGGGCTGTCCTGCAAGGAGAGTAAAGCAGCATCCGCATCACGGCATCGCTTGGCCGCCGTATTCCTTCACCAGCATTCGAGGTGGTCTCGCGAGTGGCTCAACTTGCCTTTGCGAAGCTGGCTTCCCCAGTTTCTGCGATGCTGGGCACCCTGCGGCTTCGCCGCGTTGGGCTTCGTGTTGACGCTGGCACCTGGCGCTACGGAGCGACAAAGCCGCCGATGATGCCTGGCTTGGTGACGGCGTTTGTGGGACGGATGGCTCCACCGATCGCAATGCCGAAGCGAGTCATCAATTGTTGGTTCGTCAGGCCAACGTAGGCTGCGGGGAGCGCTTTCAAGGGTGCCGGGAACGGGACGACGGTGGCACCTTGCCCGGCGTAGTAGACACGCTGATTGTGATATGGGCCGAAGTTCAGGGTGACGACGTCGGGAACGAAGACGCCCGCGAAGGTTGCTTCGCGCTGGTGGTAGCTTGATTCCAGGACGATGTTTCGCGAGCCGGTGAAGCGGATATCTCCCTCGATCAAGACGATGTGTGGCGGCGGCGCGGACGCGGTTTCGTCGCCAATGGGTGGCCGAGCAAAATGTGATTGCACCCAGATGTTGTTCGTGTTTTTCAGCGTGGCGTTACGGAGCACATTGGAGCCAGCTCGCGGCATGCTGATGCCGACGTTGTAGCCTTCCACGCTGATGTTCTCGAACACGAGATCGCGTGAGTTGAGATGCGCTTTGATCCCGAACTCGCGAACGCCCGCCGTACCGACGACCGTGATGTTTCGGAACGTCGCGTTCGCCACATAATAAGCATTCAAGCCGCGGACATTGTTCCACAGCACCAGGCCGTCGATCGTATTCCCAACGTCGTGCCGCGGCCGAGCGGCATCTTGCCGAAAGCGAAACAGCACATACGTCAGCGACACGCCCCACTGATTGGCGTAGGCGATGTTGTGGCGAAAATTGGTAATCGGCACGTCGTAGACTTCGATCTTCTCAGCACCGGCGGCGATGCGCGGATCGGAGACGTTCGATCCCAGAAACTTTGTCGAGACATCCGTGGGAGAATCGCTCTTCTGTAGGTCCGGCTCGAACAACCCGCGCGTGTACCAAATGAAGCCGTGCCCTGCCTGTCCGATCGCCACGTTGTTCGTGACCGAGACACCGGCCCCTTGAAACCAGAAGCCGTTTCCTTCGTGCCCAAAGTCTTGCAGGTCGAAACGTGCGTTGAGGTCTTCGCCCGACCCGCTGCCGCGAATGGCCACGTTGCCGTCGAATGAACCGATCTCGTCCCCCGCTTCAGTCATGAACGCGGTCCCGGCCACGTTGTAGGCGACGTTGTTGATAAAATTCACATTGCTGCTGTGATTCGCGTAGCCCCAACCGACGTCATCGGTGACAACGCTTCCGCGGACTTCGACCGGCTCGCTGCCGGGGCCGACGCCGTTGCGATGAAAGTGAATTGAGTAACGGCCGCGCTGATTTGTGCCGGTTCCCGGAACAATCTGATCGAGTTGGTTGAGAATCGTATCGTTCAAGCGAATGCGTTTGTCGGTGCGACCGAGCCGGTCGAGCTCGACGAATGCGATGTTGGACTCGTGCGAGTGATGAATCATGATATGGCCGCGGCGATCGACTGCCGTGGCCTCCGATTCGATCACGACGTTACGCGTCAGATTTACGACATGCACTTCCAGCCCGACCTTCGGTGCGGCGTGCGCGAACGAGAGTGCGGCGACGGTGACACGATTGCCGTTGATCGCCTGAATTGTTCGGACTTCGTCCTGATTCGCCGCCGATGTCGTTCCGGCGATGACCAGCCGATCCCCGACTTTCCAATTGATCGGAATTTGCGACAGCACGATTTCACGAGCCGTTGCGACCAGCGGACTGGCCAGCGTGGCGACGTGTGTTGTTTCGGCTCCATTCAGTTCAATACAGCCCAGCACGAGGATGCCGCGACCCAGCGCGAACGGATCGCGGATGCGATCGATCGGCCCGTCATTCGTGATCACAACGCGAGCTCGGACATTCGCCGGGACCGGTTGGTTGGGCGTGCCGATTTCGAGGCAGCCGTCATGTTCGACGACGATCGTGTCCACTCGCAGCGTCGTGTTGCGTGTCGTGTCGAACCGCAGCGTTCCTGCCGCTCGAATCGTCTTGATCCGCGCGGCGATGTCACCGTCAATTGTCAGAACAGTGTCGGCGGGAATGAAGATGTTGGCTCCGGACGCCGGAATTCGGCCATTGTCCCACGTGGCCGAGTCTGACCACGATCCGCTTTGAGCCACAGTGTGAGTGACGGCGTCGAGCGGAACCAATTCCAAGGCTCCATGCGGCTGCCCCGATCCGCCGATCACGATTGGCAAGGCACCGTTCTCCGCTTCGGTGCGATTGCGATCGGTGGTGGTGTCGTTGCCTCCAAACAGAACATCTTCGACGCGGAAGAACCAATCGCGACCGTCGCCGCCGGTCAACGTGTCGGGTGTGGCATCATCACTGACCGAGGCTTGCGTGGCAGAGGTCAGCGGGACCAGCCCTTCGACTCGCAGCCGGGCTCCGGCACTGGGCGTGATGAGTTGTGTCACCCGCGCGTGATATTCTTGGTTTGAAGTCCAGAGGTTGCGAATCGTTGTCCAGAGAGGGTCGTTGCTGGCGAATTGCGTCGTTCCCGCGATGAGGATGTCGTCTTCGGCACCACCATCCAGACTGTCGCGTCCTGCGCCGCCGACCAAGATATCGCGATCATCTCCACCGCCGAGCGAATCATCGCCCGCGTCACCGAACAGCAAGTCTCGTCCGGTTCCGCCGTCGAGCAGATCATTGCCGGAACCAGCTCGCAGGTGATCGAGCCCGTCGCCACCGTTCAATTGATCCGCAAGCACGCTGCCGATCAGCGTATCGTTGCCCCCTTGGCCGAAGACCTGAATGCGCCCCGGCGTTGCCGCGTTCAACTTTGCGAACGAAGTGGCCGTTATTCCGTTCAAGTCGATCACGTCCGCGCCAGCACCACCGTCAATCATCAGCCGATTCACCTTCGACGCGGCGATCGTGGTTCCATTCGTGCGGATCGCGATGCCATTCAAGAGCGTCTCGCCGCTTGAGCCTTTCGTGATCCTCAAGGTCTCTCCGGCACTGTTGGTGGCCGTGACATTCAGCGTGCCGGTCAGCGGATCGAATACGCTGGCGGCCAGCATTTGCCGCGACTCGAAGTGTTCCACAAGCGATGTCACCGTCGAATGTCCGCACGGGCGACGTTTTGATGCGCTGGCATACAGACGATTTCGCCAACTCTTTGCGAAAATCATGCGACTGGCCCTAAGGGAAAGAAGTCTTGGTTGAGAGTCTGTCCGAACATCCGCATCAAGGGCGAAGAGAGTAAGTCGCCCCAATGCCAATTTCGACAACGAAAACCGACTTCGACCACGAATAGGACGAGTTGCCCCAGCAATACGCCGTTCGTCCTGATGAACCGGTTTATTCAAGCTTTCCGAATTGTTCAGAGAAACAGGGTGCCGAGCGTCAAATCGCCGTTTTGACCTCGCCGATCCCGGCGTTGAAGTCCACGAGGATGTCGCTGGCGGATTGGAAGAACCAATCGAGTTCCGAGTTGCCGGTCAATCGGTCGGCGGCGGACGAGTCGTTCTGGACCGTCGAGCTGTTGAGCTTTGTGGTTCCATTCAAGCCACCACCGTTGAGCAGGTGAGCGACTCGCAGAGAATAGCTGTTTGCGCTGATCCACTCGTTCCGAATCACAGCCAGCGCGGCGACGTTGCTGCTGAGCGAACTGGTGCCGCCAATGAGGATGTCGTCTTCCGAACTGCCGTCGAGCGTGTCGATCCCGGCGCTGCCGATCAAGATGTCGCGGCCCGCGCCGCCATTGAGCACGTCGTTCTTCGAGCCGCCAATCAGCACGTCGTCGCCGTTGCCACCGTTGAGCGTCACGGAGCCGGTGGTGAACGCGTTCGCTCGGAGCATGTTGTTGGAATCGCCGCCGGTGAGGTTCGCGGTTTCGATCGAACTGAGCGTCAGCGTGCCGAAGCCGGTCGCCACGAGCGACGTGTTGATCAGCGTCATGTCGGCATCGTGCGTCACGAACAGCGCGTCAGTTCCGCTGCCGCCGGTGAGTGTGGCCGTGCCCAGCCAAGAACCGATCGTGAACGAGTTGTTCGACGAACCGCCGGTGAGTGTGGCTTTCGTGAGGCCGGTCAGTTGCAGATTCAAGCCATCGCTCGCTTGCAGTGACGACACCAGCAATGTGAGGTTGGCATTCTTGCTGATCGTGACCGAGTCCCCCGTACCACCGCCGCCGACGAGGCTACCGGTTCCGGTCCAACCGCTGACAGTGAAGGTGTTCGCGGTCGAGCCGCCAGTGAGGTTCGCGATTTGCAAGTTCGTCAGCGTGTCCGTGCCGGTGCCAGTGAGTGACGTATTCGTCAGCACGAAGTTGACGTTTCCTGCTTCGGTCAGCGTGTTTGAGCCGCTGCCTCCGTCGAGCGAATCGTTACCGAGCTTGCCGCTGAGCGTGTCATCTCCCACGCCTCCTTTGATCGTATCCGCACCGCTCGCACCGTTGAGCAGATCGTTGCCGTCGCCACCGAGTTCAAACATCGGCCGCGCTGTGAGATTCGACGCATTGACGACGTTGATCGTGTCGTTGCCGGCATGAGTCCGCACTCGGAACTGCGCCGTCGTGTTGTAGGCATACGAGTAACTCGCGCTGAGCGAACCACTGAGGCCGATCGTCATGTTGCCTGATGTTGTGCTCGGATACGTGAGCGTCACGACATCGTTCGCGGCTCCTCCTTGAACGAGGATCGTCGTTGTTGTGGCATACGCTCCGACGAACGCGACCGTATTGTCTTCGTGGAGCGGATCGGCGTCTGCTTCGGTGATCGCGTTCGTGGGGTCGGCGACGGCGAGAATGAAATAGTCGGTCGTCGGTTCGGTCGCACCGGCTCCCGGCAGTTTCACTTGTCCGGTGGCTGTGCCGATTGTGAACGTCAGCGTGTGCGAGCCGACCGTTAAATCCGCCACGTTGCTGATCGTGACGTTGCTCAACAACGTGTCGGCCACATCAAACGCGGTGTCGTTGGATTGCACGAACCGCAGCGTGATCGGTCCGGCGACGACCGTGTTTTGAATGTCGTACTTCACCGTCAGTGTCGTCTTGCCATTCGCGGTGACGGAACTCATCACGATGTCGGGGACGACATTTCCGAAGCTCGCACTCGGCACGCTCGGATCAACGGTGACGGTGCCGAGGTTCGTTGTCCGCAGGAACGCATTGCCGGAATTCGTGACGCTCGACGTGTAACTTGTCCCGACATTCGCCGCCGGCCGCGAACGGAACGGAGCACTCGCATCACTGACGCCGAACGCACTGAACTGGTACTCGCCCCAACCGTAGCCTTGATAGCCGTCGAGCAACGCGGAGTGCCAACCGTAATCAAACTGGGTTTGACTGAAGGTATTGTCCGCATCGTTCGTCGTGACGGCGAGCACCTGCGTGCCGAAGCTCACGCGATACGCGGCGAGTGCATCGGCCTTCGTGCGCCACGTCGAACTGCTGACGGTGTTCCCTTCTTGAACCTGATAACTCTCGTAGAGATAGAAGTCCGCCGCCGTCAGCCGCGTATCTTCGGCGTTCGGGTTGAAGCTCGCATCGACGGCACTCGAAAAGACATCATTCACAAAGAAGCCGTTCGCGATCACCGGCAGGCCGAGCGAGTGTGCGTAATCGACAACCGCGTTCTGCCGATCGCGCGTCGTCCCGAAGTCGTAGCCGAAGTCATCCAGGAAGATGCCGTCGGCACCGAGCGTTTTCCAATTGCTGATCTCGGTTTGAATTTGGTTCAACGTCAAATTCTGAGTCGAGACGCCGGCATCGACATATCCGAAGAACCGCGTGCTCGCGGTCGCCGAATGCTGCATGATGAGGCCGGTATTCGCCGAGTCTGGATGCGACGGCGTTTCAATGCCGTCGCCGAGCACAACGATGTCGTAGTTGCCGAACGTCACCGCCGCAGCCGGGATGTCGCCATTCGCTCCGTTGATGAGCGATGGATAGCTGTAATAGATCAGCAAGTTGGCGGGCGCAACATTGGCTCGTGCGGCTTTGACGGTGACGGAGTAGTCTTCAACCTCACCGTCAGCAGCTAAACCGGTTGGTGCGAGGCCGCCGGCGGTGCTGACTCGGAACCGCGCGAAGGTCGTCCCGCTCAACGCTCCGGCGAGGACCGCGAACGTCAGCGAGTTGTCTCCGCTGGAGATTGTTTTGCTCGCGAAGATTTGTTCGCCCGCGTCGGACCAATCACCGTCGTGATTCCAGTCGATCCACGCATCGAGCCTTGCCGTCGCCCCGTTTTGTAAGTTGACTGAAACGAATCCTGACTCGCCCGCTTGCAACAACGATTGAACTTGCACGCCATCTTCATCGTCGTTTTGCGAATCGTCGCCATTCGCGCTCGCTGTCGGCAGGCCGTTCGATTCGTTGTCGGGAACACCGCCCAATGACGGGCCACCGATCTGATGACGTGCTCCGTTTTGAGCGAGCGTGGTCGGATAACTCGCCGCGAAACCGGATTGAGCGGCGGTCGGTGCGTCGCCGAAATCTGATGGGCTGAGTAAGCCGACAGCGACTGTGATCACGCCGACGCCGCTCGCGCCGAGCGAACTGGTGGCGAGATACGTGAAGCTGACCGTCCCACGAAAACCAGTCGGCGGCGTGAACAGGATCGTGTCATCCGACACATCGCTCGGCGTGCCGTTGTTCTGAATCACCGCTGTTCCGGCGGAGGGCGGAGTCGCGATCGACAAGGCTGACCAGCTTGAGGTTGGGCTGACGTCATTCGTGAGCACGCTGCTGCTCGCGGCGGCGTTCAATGTGGTGGCAATGAAGTCCGCAGTGGTCGAGACCGGCTGATTGAGGGCGAAGAACTTCGCGCGCACATCAACGCCGGTCGCGTTCGCTCGATCAGCAACCGCAGCGACATAACCGCCGGGTGTTGAGAGCGCGGCAACATCGACTCCCGAAAAATAATTGGTCAGGACGTTGGTTGTCGTCTCCGCCGTGAGCGGCTGACCGCTCGCGTCGAAAGCTCGATGACTGAAGTCGCCGGCTGATGGAGGTCCGCCGCTGCTGATCGTGTTCGATGGACCGACACGCCAAGTGACGATGCGATGATTGGCCGAGTCGATCGCGATGTGCGGTTCGTTCTGTTCGCTGATTGTCGTCGCGTTCGCAATGATCTCGCTGCCGCCGACGTTCGTGGTCGAGAAATTGCGCAGCACGATCCCGCCGCCGTCACCGTCTTGCCCGGTGCTCTCCCAAACGATCGTGTAGGTTCCGTTGCTGTCGAAGGCAACGTCGGGCAGGTCTTGATCGGCGGCGAGCGTCGTGTTGACCTGAAAGACGGACGTCGCCGCTGCGCCGTCCACGTTGTATCGCCGAGCGAACACGCCGAGTCCGCTGTTGTCGGTCAGTCCTTCCGCGCCGTTGTCGTTGGTCCAAACGGCAACAAAGCTGCCGTCGTCCGCCATCGCAATGCTCGTGCTGGAGAAATGCCGACCACCGGGAATGTCTTGCTCGGACGCTGTGACTGCCGAGCCATCCGCGTTGAACTGCCGAAAGTGAACGTCGTCGCTCGACACATTCGAGGCCCACATCACGACGAAGTTGCCGTTCGTCCGATTCATGGCAATCGACGCATTTAACTGTGACGCGAAAGTTGCTGTGTTGACTCGCACCTCGCCGCCGAGCTTCGTGCCGCTCGCGTTGAACCGCTGCATGTAAATGTTGTCGTCTGTGTCCCCCGAACCGCGGCCGCTCCACGCGATGACGAAGTTGCCGCTCGAATCCATCGCGACCGCTGGCTCTTCTTGATCGCCGGTCGTGGTTGTGTTGACCGGAAAGACCGCGCCGCTAGCGACCCCGTTGACGTACCGCCGCGCATAAACGCCGGTGCCGCTGCCGTCTTGCCCCGCGCTCGTCCAGACGATGACGCTTTGCTGTCCTTGATTCGACGCGACGACGACTTCGGTTTGATCACCCGTCGTGAACGTGTTGACGAGTCCGTCCAACGCCGTTTGCGGAGCAATCTCCAAACTGGGCTGACCGACATGCACCACTTGAGCGTACTCGGCGATCCCGCCTTTCAGATCAGAGACCGTGAACCGCACGACGTAATCACCCGCAGCAGCCCATGTGTGTGACGTGCTCAATGAATTGACGACCGTCGTGCCGTCACCGAAATCCCACTGACTCAGCAGCGTGTCGTTGTCATCGTCTTGAGCCGTGCCCGTGAAGTTGACCGATTGCGCGACTGATGGCGAATTCGTTCCGACACTCATTGTTCCTGTCGGCGGAGCGTTGTTCGAGAAGTCGCCGCGGTTCACGACCACGTCGATGTAGCTGTTGCCCGCTTCGTCGTGTCGTAGGATCGGCGTGATATGAAGTTGCGCGGCGGTGTCGTCGAACGAGCGACCGACCGAGATCGGCGCATCGACTCGGTCTTCCGAGAAGTCGCCGGGATGCGAGTTCGGCGTCGTGTCGATCAGCCCGATTTTATCGCTGCCGTCGAGCGTCCGCACGGTCACGACGACGCCGTTGTCGAGATTCGGATCGTCGGTGCGGACGCGGTATTCCAGCCAGTATTCCTGGCCCGCGTTGCGAGCGATTCGCAGTCCGTAAACGCGACCGGCTTGCGTGGAGCCTTCGTCATTGGCGTTGAGCCGATATGTGCCGCTCGTCGTGACATCGACGATCTGCGTGTCGTTGAACCAACCATACTGAGCTTTGCGGATCACGAAGAAATCACCCGACGGACTCGCGCCGCCGCCCCCCATCACGTCGAGACCGGTGCCTCCTGCGGTGAATGTCATTAGGTTCGCGTCTTGAATCGCGATGTTCGGATTCGCCGGATCGAAGTACCCGACATGCGGTGCTCCGGCGTTGTGCCCCAATTCGTGAGCCCACACATCGACATCGATCGTGCCGTTCATCCACAACCGCTGGCCGGGAACGGAAGCGAGCCCCGCGTAACCAATCCGGCCGCCTGCGTCCGCGAAGATCACGGTCACATGCAAGTAGCTGCTGAGGTTGTAACCCAGCGACGTGAGCTGCGATTCGGCGTTGTCGTGAATCGCATCGTTTGGATCGGCCGGAGCACCCGCGACCGCGCCGTTCTCAATTTGAGCCTTCGTAAACGGCAGCGTGATCGTCGTCGGCACGATCGTCAGTTGATTGTCTGGAAACGACAATTTGCCAAACGACTGCCGCACATGAAAGTCGTTGACGCTGCTCATCGCCGCGCGAATGTTTGCATTTGAAAACGCGGTCGCATCGAGCGTCGCATCTTGAAAGTTGGCTCGCACGACCAACTGCGACTGCGGCCCGTTGTTCCGAGCGACATCGGGATTGCTCGGTAAAAAGCTGCTGCCGGTCAACATTTCCCGCCGCTCAAGCTCCATGATCTGCGTTGACATCGCACCGCGCGGTCGCCGAATAGCAAAACGCCGAGTGTTCCACCAACGAGACCAAAACGAGCGGCTAACCGGATTTCGCATGAACGTTCCTCTGTTGTGAGGGCAATTGTTTGAAGTGGATGGAATACAGTCGGTGTGACGTGATCTTCGACACGTTGTCCGACAGTCGAAGCCGGCACAAGATAAAAACGCAGCGAGGCATTGGACAGCGATCGTTTTCAGATTTCCTGACACTCACGGATTCCAGGTGTGAGTCGTTCGCCCCCACTGACCCCGTGTCGGTGGAGCGGTGATTGGCCGCTAAACCGTGGATCAATCATCTTCTTCGCCCCCGCCGACCCTGGTCGGTGGAGCGCTGACTGAATGCTGTGCTGCCACCCGATTCTAGCCGCCAATCACCGCTCCACCGACGCGGGGTCGGTGGGGGCGAGTCGCCCCGCTCGCCTGCGCAATTTCCTCTGCGGATCAATTTAGCTCACGTCGTGTAGTCCGCATTCAGTCGCACGTACTCGGCGGTGAGGTCGGCGGTCCAATAGCGGATGTGGGCGGTGCCGAGCTTCAGCGTCAGTTCGAGGTGCGTGTCGCGATTGTTGCGGATGCTGTCGCTGACGGTCTTGGGATCGAAAGGGAGGGGGGCTCCGTCGCGATAGACGTCGAGATTGTTGATCCTCAGTGACATGTCTTCTTCGCGCATCGGCACACCCGCGTAGCCGGCGGCGGAGACAATGCGGCCCCAGTTGGGGTCAGCTCCGTGGATGGCGGTCTTCACCAGCGGACTATCGGCGATGGTCTTGGCGATGCGGAACGCCTCGTCGCGGGTGCGAGCCCCGATGACGTCGAGCGTGATGAAGTGCGTCGCCCCTTCGGCGTCGCGGATGATGGCGGTCGAGAGTTCGGTGGCGACTTCGTCGAGCATTGTTTGCAGCGTCACTCGGCTGTCGGCGTCGAGCGGGCCGGTGTCGGCAGCACCGTTGGCGAACAGCAGGACCGTGTCGCTCGTGCTGGTGTGACCTTCCACGCTGATGCAATTGAAGCTCTGGTTGACGGCCTGTCGCAGGGCGTTGTCGGCGTCAGTCGGGGTGAGTTCGGCATCGGTCATGATGACGCAGAGCATCGTGGCCATATTCGGAGCGATCATCGCCGCCCCTTTGCAGGCTCCGCTGATGCGGACTGTTCTGGTCCCGTTTGATCCGCAAAGTTCGGCTGATCGAGTGGCCTGTTTGGGGACGGTGTCGGTGGTCATGATTGCTCGCGCCGCGAGTTCAAATGCGGCGGGTGTGCTCGCCAGCGAGGCGGCCACTTGTGGAATCCCGGCTTCGAGCTTGTCCATTGGCAGGAACCGACCGATCACGCCGGTCGAGCAGACGAAGACATCGTCTGCCGCACATCCCAGCGACTGCGCGACAACGGACGTCATTCGCTGAGCGTCCTCGATTCCGCGATCTCCGGTGGCCGCGTTCGCATTGCCGGAGTTGATCACGACGGCTCGTCCGGTCGCTCGCGGAACTCGCTGCCGACAGACTTTGACAGGCGCACCGCAGACAAGGTTCTGTGTGAAGACACCGACTGTCACCGCCGGTCGATCGGACATGAATAACGCCAAATCCAAGCGGCCGACATCACCACGTACTCCGCACGCGACACCGGATGTTTGAAAACCAACGGGTAGTACAACGTTCGACATGAATCCTGCTCCTCAGTGATAGGCCAACTCGGAGAGACGATGAATTGATCGTAGGGCGGCTCGCCTGCCTGATGACTCACGGAATACAAACAGGCGAGCCGCCTGTTCTACGATTGAGTGACCGCCTCGGAGCGGGATGGTAAGTTGGTCGCCAGACGCTGCCCAGCTTCCCGCCGTCGTGCTTCATTACTTCACCAATCAATCACTCCTATGCTACGCCGTGTCGTGTTCACTTCGCCTCAATCAAGCAACCCCACCGAGCTTGCCTCGGTGGTTACCGGGCTTTTGCACTACGGCGACCACTTTTGAAAGGACCACTCATGCCCCGACCGATTGATCTGCCCGCCTGGAAGGCATTGGAAGCACATCAGCAGGAGTTTTCGCCCACTCAAATGCGCGATCTCTTTCAGAACGATCCGCAGCGGTTTGAGCGCTACTCGTTGCGTTTCAATGATCTCCTGCTGGACTTCTCCAAGAACCTCATCAACGACAAAACGCTGGGATTGTTGCGCGATTTGGCTCGGCAAATGGAACTGCCGAGTTGGATCGAAAAGATGTTTTCCGGCGAGCGGATCAACTCGACCGAAGATCGCGCGGTGTTGCACATCGCGTTGCGCAATCGCTCAAACCGACCCATTGTGGTGGATGGCCAGGACGTCATGCCGGGTGTCAATGCGGTGCTCCAGCACATGCGCGAGTGGACCGATGCGGTGCGTTCCGGCCAGTGGCGCGGCTACACCGGCAAGCCGATGACCGCCATCGTCAACATTGGGATCGGCGGTAGCGACTTGGGCCCGGTGATGGTGACGGAGGCGCTCAAGCCCTATCGCCGCCGAGACCTCAAAATCCATTTCGTCTCGAATGTCGATGGCACGCACATTGCCGAGACGCTGCGGGAACTCGATCCGGAAACAACGCTGTTCATCATCGCCTCGAAGACGTTTACGACGCAGGAGACGCTGACGAACGCGCTCTCGGCGCGAAGTTGGTTTCTGGACTCGGCTGGCGATCAAGCACACGTCGCGAAGCACTTCGTGGCCCTCTCGACGAACGAGGCGGAGGTCCGCAAGTTTGGCATCTCTCCGGAAAACATGTTCGAGTTCTGGGATTGGGTCGGCGGGCGATACTCACTGTGGAGCGCCATCGGGTTGTCCATCGCCGTCAGCATCGGCATGGACCACTTTGAGGAATTGCTGACCGGTGCTCATCAAATGGATGAGCACTTCCGAACGGCTCCGCTGGAGCAGAATCTCCCGGTCACACTGGGTCTGCTCGGCCTGTGGTACAACAACTTCTGGGACGCCGACACGCAGGCGATACTTCCTTACGACCAGTACCTGCATCGCTTCGCCGCGTACTTCCAGCAGGGGGATATGGAATCGAACGGCAAAACCGTCAGCCGTGAGAGTCAGTCCTGCGAATGGTCTACCGGACCCGTCATTTGGGGTGAGCCGGGAACTAACGGGCAGCACGCTTTCTACCAACTGATCCATCAAGGCACGAAGTTGATTCCCTGTGATTTCCTCGCCCCGGTCGAGTCGCACAATCCGCTCGGCGAGCATCACGAGATCTTGCTGTCGAACTTCTTCGCTCAGACCGAAGCGTTGATGCGCGGCAAAACAGCCGCGGAAGTTCGAGCGGATATAAAAGATTCCAAACTCTCGCCCGATGCGATTGACAAACTCGTGCCGCACAAAGTCTTCACGGGCAATCGTCCGACGAATTCGATCCTGTTCCAAAAGCTCACGCCGCGCACGGTCGGCAGTTTGATCGCGCTCTATGAGCACAAGATTTTCACGCAGGGCATCCTGTGGAATATCAACTCGTTCGATCAATGGGGCGTCGAACTCGGCAAGCAATTGGCAAAGGAAATCCTGCCAGAACTGAAAAGCTCCGCCCCGGTGACGTCGCACGACAGCTCTACGAACGGATTGATCAACGATTACAAATTGCGGCGGTAGTCGGTTTGAGGCCAAGTAACCCGAAGCGTGAGCGAGGGCGGGCGCTTCACGAGCCTCTGAATTCATCGCGTTGTGAAGCGTCCGCCCTCGCTCACGCTTCGGGTTACTTGGCCTCAAACCGACTACCGCCGCAATTTGTAATCGGTGATCAATCCGTTCGTAGAGCTGTCGTGCGACGTCACCGGGGCG
>JANNDA010000195.1:0-5220 GCA_031387195.1 Planctomyces sp.
GAACAACGCTCCCAGCATCAGCAACAACAACCGCCAACGCGATCGTCCATCCAAGGCTCCCGCGAGAGACGCCACACACTCTGTCCATTCCTTCGGCGCGCGATAGACTGCCATCCGTGGCTCTCCGTCGGACTCGGTTCAAGTCGTTAGACAACCCGAACTCTCCCCGGAGAGCCACGCTCTTGGACAGACCAGCTCGAAAACCGACCGTTGTCGGAAAGTGCAGAACCGAACAACTTGACCGTGAATAATCCCGGCTAGCGCCCGGCGGCTGATTCGACGCCAGAATCGACAAGAATGGCGGAGAGCCCAACGATCAAGATCGAACGGCGTAGAGGTCAAACAAACCGGCTTCCGAGCCGTTGGCTTGTTGTTCATACACGACCGCAAAGCCCACGCTCTTGAGCAGCGTCACGATTTGATCTAGCACGCCACCAGCTTGGTCATGCACTTCCATGACCACTTGTTGAATGCGGTGCCAATGCGGTGCCGTGATGCCGTTGAGGATTTCCTGTTCGCAACGCTCAGCATCGATCTTGAGCAGATCCACTCGGTCGAGGTGATGCTCGTTGATGACGGATGACAGAGTCCGCATCGGGCAGGCGATATGTACCGGCTGACCCAGCTTCTGCTGCGCCAGGCGGTCGATCGCACCGTTGGTCAGCCACTTCGACACGCCTCGTCGGTTGGCCTCATCGCGAATGCTGGCATGCAGAACCGACCGGTCCTCTTCCGCTTGGGCATGAAAGCCGGACAGGATTGTGTAGCCGGGATAGAAGGTCAGGACGCTGGAACCGTTTTGCGATGAGGCTCCGCATTCATAGACATGCATCTGCCCTGAGGAAGTCTCGGTGTTGCGGCGTAGGGCTTCGGCGGCGATTGGCGATGGCTCAAAGGCAAAGATCGTCGCGTCTGGGCAGCGTTGTCGCGCGAGAAGCGAGAACATGCCGATGTTCGCACCAACGTCAAACACCACGGCACCGGCAGGCAGGGTGATGCCCCGGCGAAAGTAGAGGTCTTGTTGGAAAATCTCCGAGTACAAAAACTCGGTCTCGTGATGGTTGATTTCCCAAATAGGCAAGCCATTGGGGAGCGTGGCCGGCTTGAGACGATCGGCCCAGGGACTGGGCGACTGCAATGCCGAAGCGGCGGCCGATGTGGATGTCATGCGGATAATCCCTTCCAGAGAACTTCGAGTACGGGGCGGCAGCCAATCGCTTTCGCTGTGATCCCTGCGGACGGTTTCTAGGTGAGCCGGAAAGAACAGGTCAACAGCGATTGGGCCACTGCCCGGAGCGCGGGCGCACGACGCACTTAGCGAAATCAGCAAACGGTCAGGGGTCAGGCACCGCGCAAAGTGCGTCGTGCTCCCCGTCTGGCCGTGATTCAGGCTGCGATTGACCTGCTCTCCAAGCCGTTTGTAAAAGCCCGCCCCGCTCTGGCCAATCGGTCGAACATGAGTCCTCAGACGTTTTTGAAGAGGGACAAAGCTGTGGAGAAATTGGAGTGTCAGGAAGGGACGCCCGCCCATCTGGCGTCGTATTTGTCCTTCGCGGCCCAACAATTTGGGACGACGGCGTGCGCGGCCAACGAGCGATACCTGACTTGGCTTTACGAACAGAATCCGTTTGGAGCCCGATGGTCCGATTCCCTATTTGCAGTCAACTCGGCTGGTGATGTGGTCGGATGCGTGCATGCGATGAACGTCCCGTGGCGGATCGACAACGAGGTGATTGTCGTCCCCGCGCTGCACAATCTCATGGTGGCCCCGGAGCATCGTCAGGGTGTCGGCATGAAGTTGGTCATCAAAGCCATCCAAGGACGCAGTCAGTCGATCGTGCCGGCGACGCTCGAACCGGCCGCCTCGCTCTATCGACGGTTGGGGTGCGTGCGCGTGCAGTCGCGCTGGTATCGACGAGTCCTTCGCCCGCTTCAACTCGGTTGGCAATTGGGAGCCCAAAAGCTGTGTGGCTGGAATCCGTCGGCGTGTCATTTTCCAGAAGCTGCTCCGTCAACGCGACTGCCGTCGGCACATGATGTCGCCATGTGGGCGACTGCTCCGACTGATTCGCAACTCGAACAACTCGCAGAAGTTTTCAACGCCGCTCGAAGGACTGCGGACGGCCCCGAGTTCTCGCCGGAGTTTCTGCGCTGGCGGTTCTTTCATGAGTCAGGCCCACGACACGCGGTGGTTTGGCTCGAAACGAGCGGACAAATTTCGGATGCCGTCATTGTGTCACTGGGGCCTCGGCATGGCTTCAACGTCGGACGCATCGTCGCAGCGCGGGCCAGCGATGCAGATCGCTTCGCTGCGTTGGTGAAACTTGCGGAGCATGTCATCCGACGACACGGCGGCACGCTCTTGTTTGCGTTCTGCGCGTGCCCGGAATTGAATCAAATTTATTCAACAATGGGTTGGCGACCGCAGGCCAATGAGCCGCAGACATATCTTTCTTCCCGCCGAAAAGAGTCCTCGCGAGCGATCTCGTTCAATGGTGAGGCGGGAGATATCGGATTCGAAGCCTTGCCCAGCGCGGCCTGAAATTCGGCACAAAACACAACAGGAGTCTTACCGTGACAGCACTTCCCGGCGTGTTCACGATGTCATTCGATTGTGAAGGCTTGTGGGGACCATCGACCCTCACGCCGTCATTGCGACAGCGGATCACGCAAGAAAACCTGGTCGCCGCGTACCAAGGATTAAGAGACGTGCTGGATCAGCACGCGCTGCGGGCGACGTTCGCGTTTGTGGGCGCGTTCGTGCTGTCGCCGGACGAGGTTCGGCAGCATCCTGACTGGTTTAAAACTGTCTCTGGCCGACAGTGGCCGCGTACGCAAGAGTTTTTGGAAGCTCTCTCGAAAGGCGAGACGAGCGGATGGCTCAGCCCCGAGTGTTTGGAAATCATTCGCCGTGCAGGCGGACATGAACTGGGGACTCACGGCTTTCAGCACATCGCTCTGCAAGATCATGCTTTGACCCGTGCGGACTTCGAGCGTGAACTCTCTCTGGCCGCAGCCGTTGGCCGATTGAAAACTTTCACCTCGCGGACGTTGGTCTTTCCACGCAATCAAGTCGGCTTTGTGGACTCACTCGCGCCGGCCGGGATCAGCGGTTTCCGTGAGTATCTCGGCATGAGACGTTTGGACTTGGCATTGCCGGAGTCTCTGCAAGTGCGCTGGGATGCCCTCGCCGCATTGGGACGAGAACTCAAGTTGTGGCAGAAACCACAACCGCATCCGCCGCAGAACATGGCCACGGATCATCCCGCAACGTCCGAGTCCGAACACATCCTGCCGTTCTCGACGACCGGGCGCACGAGCCATTCGTCAGTCGTCGCCATTCCCGCCGGGTATTTTCTGAACTGGCGCGTCGGCATGCGGAAACGAATTCCGGTGAAGCTGAGCGTCGCGCGTTGGTCGCGGATGCTGGCTCATGCCGCACAGCATGGCGGCATGGTCCACTTGTGGTCGCACCCGCACAACTTCATCACCGGAGATCGCCAGTTGGAATTCTTTGGCGAAATTCTGCGCGAAGCGGCGACCTGGGTTCGCCGTGGCGACCTGCTCAACCTGACGCAGGACGAATACTGCCGCCGCTGCGCGGAAACAACGATGATCGACACGCGAGAGCGGCGAACGGCCTGAGCGAATTCTTGACCGTTGGATCGGAGCCGTTGTCCGAGTCTCGATGAGGTCAAAGGAATGAACAGCCACAGCGTTTCGCGGAAGGTCTTCATCCGTGGGGGCGAGCCAGATGAGCCTCAATTTTCAATTCCCCCCAAAGCGCGTGTCAACCGCGCGTGCTTCGGTCAAAGACTTTACGCCGCCTGACGCCCGCTCTTGCTGGGCAAGCGAAACTCTGGCAGCCTCATATTGGCTCGCATGTCATTCGAGGCGAGCACACTGGCCGCAATCATGAATGGGCCGTATTGAAAACTGATGCACAACACGGTCATCACGGTGAGCGCCAGCATGTGGGCGGTCAGGTAGATCGCGATGTTGTATTCGCGCTGGGCCCACAACTTGCCGAGAATTAGGAGCAACCCGGCACCGACCAGCACCGCAGCGGGATATCCAGCGATGACGACCAAACCCAGGTAAAAGACATGGACCGTGTTGCCGGTCGATTCGGAAATTCGGATCATCGTCCCTTGGGTTCCGAAGCCCAGCAGCAGACATTGCTTGGAATAGTCCAACGCAATCCTCACGAGTTCAGAGCGCTCTTCGATCGAATTATCGACGCCTCCCAAGCGATGTTGTGCCGCTTCGTTGGCCAGCTCCCACAACTGTGCTGGGCCGGTGTTCGTGTGAGACAACAGTTCCAGTCCAATCAGGCTCATGGCCAGCGCTGAGAACAAGAACTTTCGCTTCTCCGGTTCACGCCAGAGGAAATAAAACAGGATTCCTGGAAAAGACAGGATCATCGACTTTGAGACCGTCGACATGAATCCCATAAACAGCATCGAACAGGTCGCGATGCGTGGCCAGACACGCGGCAAGTAGGGCAACAGCAGGAAGCAGGGAGTCAACGACATCGTCAGCGCGTTGCACTGCATCATCAGCCCGGCCGCTCGTCGCAGCGAGCCGCGGAATTGGATCACTTTCTGAGTCGGCAAATCGGGGACGAACCCGATGAACTGACCAATGGCCACCGAGACACTCAACACGTTCGCCGCCAGCAGCAAATAGGCAATTCGCCGCAGCGGGATATTCACGAACGCGCACCAGCCAAATGGCACCAAAAAACCCCAGACATAGCAAATCTGAAAGACCGTGATCAGCTCACCGTCAGGGTCCATCAGGTGCGACAACAGGAAGAACGGAAAGGCCAGCAGCAGCGGAATCTGGAAGGCATAGATTTGCCGCAGCGCGTATCCCAAATTCATAACGATCGCCGGGACCAGGAAAAAGTCGGCCAGCGTGATGCTCGTTGAGGTGTATTTGAGCGCCGGGAGCGGTAGCAAAAAGAGCGCGACATGTGCGAAGAACAATTGCAAAGTGTTCCCAGCCGGCGCGATTGCCGTTGGAACGAATCGCTGGGCCGGCGCGGAGCGACCGCGCGGTTGCGGCTTGAGCAGCGGTAACGTCTGAGGATTCACGGAGTCTGTCTCTTCGGAGGATGGGCACTCTTGCCCGTCATTGTTACGTAGCCGTCACGCTCCGCGTGACGAGCTGGTTGCTTCACAAAGCGTTGAGAAGCATTCGGCTCGTCACGCGGAG
>JANNDA010000211.1:0-4055 GCA_031387195.1 Planctomyces sp.
TTTTCATGAAATCACCAAAGAAGCAATTCAAGCGGCGATCGAATCGACGCGGGAACTCGACACAAACCTCGTCGCCGCGCAAGAAGCACGCCGAGTCCTCGATCGTTTGTATGGCTATCGGCTCAGCCCGCTGTTGTGGAAAAAGATCGCACCGAAGCTCTCGGCGGGCCGAGTGCAATCGGTGGCTGTGCGGTTGATGGTGCAACGCGAACTTGAGCGTATGGCGTTTCGCAGCGCGACCTATTGGGACTTGAAGGCCGAACTGGCGAAAGACTCGTCGGCAAAGTTCAACGCCGATCTCGCGACCGTCGCCGGAAAGCGTGTCGCCAGCGGTAAGGACTTCGATGAAAACACCGGCAAGTTGAAGCCGAACGTCGATGTGCTGCTACTGGATCAACCGCAGGTCGAAGCGTTACGCGAGCGGATCGCAAAGTCGCCGTGGCAAGTGACCAGCGTCAAAGAACGCATCGAGATGCGCCGACCTCCCGCGCCGTTCACAACCAGCACCTTGCAACAAGAGGCGAATCGCAAACTCAACCTCTCCGCAAAGGAGACGATGCAGGTCGCTCAACGGTTGTACGAAGACGGCTACATCACCTACATGCGAACTGACAGCGTCAACCTTTCCGGCGAAGCAATCGACGCATCGCGCCGACGCATCGGCGAAAAATACGGAGCCGACTATCTCAGCCCGGCACCGCGGCAGTTCACGACGAAAGCGAAAGGCGCTCAGGAGGCTCACGAAGCCATTCGTCCCGCCGGCAAGGAAATGCAAACGGCTGACGAACTGGGCCTGTCCGGACAAGGGGCGCGGCTTTATTCGTTGATCTGGATCAGGACGATGGCCACGCAAATGGCCGAAGCCCGATTACGTTTCATCACCGCATCGATCATGGCCGACGATGCCGAGTTCCGAGCGACCGGTCGGCACGTTGAGTTCCCTGGCTTCTTCCGCGCCTACGTCGAAGGGGTCGATGATCCCGAAGCGGCGCTCGACGACCAAGAAGCCGCGCTACCGCCGCTGACCGAAGGTGAAACGCTCTCGCTTCAGCAACTCGAGTCGCTGCGACATGACACGAAACCGCCCGCGCGATTCACGGAAGCGACGCTCGTTCGCCAACTTGAATCCGACGGCATCGGTCGCCCATCGACTTACGCGAGCATCATTAGCACGGTGCAAGATCGCGGCTACGTTCGCAAAGTGGGCAATCAACTGGTGCCGACCTTCACCGCGATGGCGGTCACTCGCTTGCTCGAAGACCATTTCCCGAACCTCGTCGATGTCGGCTTCACCGCCAATATGGAGCAACAGCTCGACGAGGTCGCCAGCGGTAGCATCGAACGCCTGCCGTACCTGCAAAGTTTCTACAACGGCGAAGCGGGACTCGATCAACAGGTCATCAGCCACGAAGAGCTGATTGATCCGCGCGTGGCCTGCACGCTGACGGTCGCCGGACTCGAAGCGAAAATTCGAGTTGGTCGCTTTGGTCCCTTCCTTCAGAAAGAAAACGCGATCGAAGGGGAGCCGCCCGACACGGCGTCGATTCCGGCGGACATGGCTCCGGCGGACATCACGAATGAACTTGCCGAAAAGCTGATCGCCTTGAAGAAGCAAGGCCCGATCTCGATCGGCAATTGTCCCGACTCCGGCCTGCCGATCTTTATCCTCAACGGGCCATTCGGGCCGTACCTGCAAGTCGGCCAAGTGGTCGAAGGAGAAGCGAAGCCCAAGCGAGTCAGCGTGCCGAAGACGATCGATCCCAGCACGATGAACTTTGAACTCGCCCGCAAACTGTTGTCATTGCCGCGCACCCTGGGGGCTCACCCCGAAACCACCAAGACCGTCACTGCCGGCGTCGGTCGCTTCGGCCCGTATGTGTTGCACGACAAGGTTTACAAGTCGATTCCCAAAGAGGGCGACGTGTTGACGATCGAACTCGACGCGGCAGTTGAATTGCTCAAGCAAGCTCGCGTGAAGGTCGCACCGACACCGCTTCGTGAGTTGGGCAAACATCCCGATGACGAGGAAGTGATCGGAATCTTTGAAGGACGTTATGGCCCTTACGTGCGTCACGGCAGCGTGTTTGCCTCGCTGCCGAAGGATAAGCCGATCGAGGACGTGCAACTGGACGAAGCCCTGATTTGGCTTGCCGAAAAAGCGGCGAAAGGCCCGACGAAGAAAGGGCGAGGCCGCAAGAAGGCTGCCAGCGGAACGACCACGACGGCCGCACTCAAGCCTGCCAAAAAGAAGGCCGCCACGAAAAAGAAAGCGGCCAAGAAAAAGGCAGCGAAGAAAACAGCAACCGCTGAAACGACTGAGTGATGCCGATGTCTCCGCTGCTCATTCTCATCGGGGCTTACCTCGCCGGCTCGTTGCCGTTCGGCTTGTTCGTCGCGCGAGCGGTGAAGGGAATTGACATCCGCGAGCATGGCAGCCGCAATATCGGGGCGACGAATGTGACTCGCGTCATCGGCGTCAAATGGGGCGCGGTCTGTTTTCTGCTCGACTTACTCAAAGGGAGCGGCCCCGTCCGGCTGCTGCCGCAGTGGTTGCTTGCCGCCGATGATCCGTCGCGTATTCATTGGCAAGTGGCCGCCGGATTGCTGGCGATCATCGGGCACATGTTCCCCGTCTGGCTCGGCTTCAAAGGGGGCAAGGGAGTTGCGACTGCATTGGGAGTTGTCGCGATGCTGGCTCCGCAATCAACGGCGATCACGTTCGGTGTGTTCGTCGCTCTGTTTGCGATCACGCGAATCGTCTCGCTGGGCTCGATCATTGCCGCCGTCACGTTTGCGGTGCTGCAAATGATTCAACTGTGGCCGCAGCCGTTTCGCGCGGAAACATGGAGCGTCGCCTCGTTCAGTCTCGCTGTCCCGGTCCTGATCATTCTTCGTCATCGAGCCAACATCGGCCGGCTGCTTCGCGGTGAAGAACATCGGTTTGAATTCAAACGCCGAGAGCCAACGAATAAGTAACCCGAAGCGTCAGCGAGGGCGGGCGCTTCACGAGACTTTGAATTCAGAGCGTTGTGAGGCATTCGCCCTCGCTGACGCTTCGGGTTATTTTTCTACGGCACGGTCAGCTCGTTGACGACTTTGCGAACGCCGGGTTCGAGCCGCACAACGTTCGCCGCGAGCTGCCGAGCGGACGTCGTCTCGACTTCTCCACGAAGGGTGACGATCCCCTCGGAGTCCATTTCAAACGCCACGCCGCGCAATGCGGGGTTCTGATTCTGTCCCTCGAATTTCGAGAGCAGCGTCGAGCGAATGTCTGTCTCGGTGCGGTGAGGAACTTCAAACGCCACTTTTTGCTGGGGCCGGACGGCACGTCGCTGATTGTTTTGGTTCTGCTGATTCTGGCCGTTGTTATCGTCTTGATTCTGTCGCGACTGCCGACCCTGATTGCCAAATTGATTTTGCTGTTGCCGAGCGTTTTGTCCTGCCGGATTTCCGCCGATGAACTGCTGCTGTTGATTTCGACCGCCAATGAATCCGTTTTGGGTATTACCTTGATTGAGCAAGGACATTCCGAGGGCACTCTGGCCAGTACCCGCTGTTCGATTGGCACCAGCGTTGGCTTGGCCGGCCGCGCCGCCTCGTCCCTGCGTACTGGCACCAAGGCCGCTGGTGGAACCACCGCCAAGACTATTGCTGCTGGTCAACGCATTGCCCGATGCACTGCCGGTTCGAGAGCTGCTGCTGAATTGAGCGGATGCCGTCTGCACGCACAGTCCACTGACGACCGTGACCGCGAAGAGGTTGACTGCGAGTTTGGAGAACTGCCGCATGATCTCATCCTGACGTCAGGGAAGCCGACTCGGGCACGCTGCGTGTCCGACCTGTGAACTTCAACGGGTGGCATCCTATCCGCCCACGGATTGAATGCCATCAAACAACATCTCCATGACAAAAACTAGCACGACGCGCAAGCGAGTGGTAATTCTCAACAGTCAGGGGGGAGGCCCCCCCAAAATAAAAAAAGAAAAGCCCCCCCAAAAACAAATAGCGGGGGGGGGGCGGGCCCCCGGCGGGGGGTGTTAGAGAAATAAATTGGG
>JANNDA010000214.1:0-2568 GCA_031387195.1 Planctomyces sp.
GTGCGGTTAAACGACTCATTCATGACCGTGAGTGGTCTACACAGATCTGAGATCGGTTTCGTGCTCACTTCGCCGCGTGTTTGCGAATGAACTCAATGATCGGCGTCGAATCTTCCAAGCCGTGTGGATGATGCCCGACTCCCGGTTTGCGGATCAGTTCGATCTCGCCATCGAGCTGTTTGTAACGCTCGGCAATGAGGCCGGTGTTTTCGTCCCACGGCACGACGTCGTCGGCATCGCCGAAGACGTGCAGCAGCGGCACCTTGTTCTTGGCCAACACTTCGAGGTTGTCGATCGGGTTCTGCTTCGAGGCGAGGGCTTCCTCGTCGTTCTTGAAGTGAAAGCGTTCGAGGACCAGCTTCCAATCGCCCGCGCTCCCCTTCCCTTTCCCTTTGCCACCGGGCCAGCTCTTGAAATCGCAAACGGGGGCGTCGCCATAAATGCACGAGACTTTGTCTGGGTTCGCGGAGGCCCAGTTGTAGCAGTACAAGCCGCCGCGACTCAGACCGACCAGCGCGGGTTTGCCTGAAAAGCCGTACCGCCGAGTCAGCTCGCGATACAGCACGTTCCAATGCGACACCGCTTCCGGACTGCCGAGCATGTTCGGCACGCTCAAGTAAACGATGTGAAAGCCGTGACCGAGCAGCGCGATGTCAGGAGCGGGCTTGTGCCCGAAGAACTCGCCGTGCCAGACCCACGGATTGCCTGCTGCTGCATTCTTCGGAACGACGACGCTCGCGGTGTTGCCGGCCACGGGGAACTCGTAGCGGTCGAAGCCGTGCCAGTCGGACTTCTTGCCAGGGAACGGTTCCGGATTTGGTTTGAGCTTCAAGACAATCTTCGCTGGTTGGGCGAGCGTCGCGATTTCGTAGGAGAGCTTCGCAGCCTCAGCGGTCGCTTCGGCCAACGGCTTCCCTTTCGACATGCCGGGACGCAGATGACCGACTTCGTTCAGCCACGCATCGGTCAGCAATCGCTGCCGTGCGGTGATTTTCTTGAGCAGCTCGACCGATCGTACATTCGCGGACAGTCCTTCGAGTAAGCGCACATCAACAAGTTTGTCCGACCGCAATTCATAAGCGGTCAGCGTGCCGACGGGCTGGCCTGCTTCAGTGAAGTCGTATCGCGATGACTTCAGCCCCTTCACCCCGATTTCATTGCCGCTCAGCAATTGTGATCGCGACACCAATTCGAGCGAGTCGGCATCCCAAGCGGGATTGATCGGCATCTGGATTGGGCCTGCGACATCTACCTCTTCCGTTTCCGGATGCCCGGCGTTTGGATCGTCACCTGCCGTTTCGAGAATCTGTTTGCCAACCCCAACGGTGATCCAGCCGTCGAGTTGCTTCGCGATCACTTCGGCCATCAGCCAATGCCCGGTCGGGCCAGCGTGAACACCGTCGTTGGCGAGCACGAACTTAGGATTCTGTTGGCGACGTTCGGCAAGGTGCTCGTTCATCGGGCCGTGGATGTCGATGACGGTCCAGCCTTCGCTGCGCTGAGAGAGCAGCCAATCGCTGTAACGATCGAGCACTTTGTTGTAGTCATGCGTGCCACCGCCGCGCGTCTGATCGAACGTCGGCGGAGTCAGGTGAATGACTTGTGCTCCGGCGGCATGAGCAGCAGTCCGCAGGCGGCGGATGCCGTCTTGATACTTCGCGAAACGCTGCTCCTCAAGCGGCAGATAGATGCCGCAGTTCATGCCGTAGCAGGCCACGATCAAATCGGGCTTCATCTTGTCGAGGAGTCGCGGCAATCGCTCATGCACATCGGGTCGAGGAAACGCTCCGCCCGCGTGTCCGTCTTCCGACAAGCCCGAACACGTTTCGCTCGGCAGGCCGAGGTCGAGAAACTCGAACCGCTTCTCAGGGAACCGCGTGGTCACGAACGCTTCGAGATACGCGATGTACTGCCCGGAGTAAGTGATGCTGTCGCCCAGGAAGACGACTCGCTTGGCTTCGAGTAACGCATTCGGACGTGGTGTCCCTGGATTCAACATTTTGAAGTGCGAACGAAGCTCCTCATTCCACACGGCGTAACCTGCCGCGATCATGTGCAGCCGGTCCTTGACGAAGAGTTCCTCGCGCGGCTGGCCATCGGCACCGAGCATCGGTTTGACGATGTCCACATACGTCGGTCGATCGCAGTTCTCGTCGCAGTAAGCGCGAATCCGCTCATTGGCCGATCGCTGAGTCTCAATGAACTTCCACCGTGACGGGCTAGGCTTGATCGCCATAAAGAAGAGGCTCGCGTTCGGAAGTTTGTCATGTATTTTTTCCGAAAACTTCTGGAAGTCTGCTGCCACGGTCTCGGCGGACTTTCCGGAAGCGATGTCGTTATCACCGGCGTAGAAGACGACCGCGCACGGTTCATACGGAAACACGATCCGCTCGGCAAAGTGCGTCGAGTCTTCGATCTGCGAACCGCCAAAGCCGCGATTGATCACCGGCAGGCCGGGGAATGATTTCTTCACGTCCCACATGCGGATGCTCGAACTACCGACGAAGACGATCCCACCTTTCGGCGGTGGCTGCTTTTGATCAGCCGCCTCGAAGGCCGCGATTTCCT
>JANNDA010000219.1:0-6290 GCA_031387195.1 Planctomyces sp.
GCCGTTCCCCAACTAGCACGACGCGCCAGCGAGTGGTGAGTGCCGCTGATATCTGCGACCACTCGCTGGCGCGTCGTGCTAGGTTCGAGGTTACGTTCAGCAAACGCAGTCGCTGCCGCAGCACGACAGATCGTCGAGATACATCCCCCAGAAGCGGTACTTCTGCAACGCCGATGTATCCGCTCCGAGCCGCTTCCCGATCTCATTCGCGACGACGCCGAAGCGTTGCCGAAACTTGTAGATGAAACAGAAGACAAGCCGCTCATGCCGCACGAGCGAGCCGACTAAAAACAGTCCTGGCGCGATCGTCGATTCATCGACGGCACTGAGCAGCGGGAAGTCGTCCTCACGCCAGTCGAAGTGGTCGCGAACCAACCGCACGCTCCCTTCAAAACCGGTGGCAAGGATCGGCTTTCGTGGCGTGAGGAACTTGTGGCCGGAAGCGGCAATCACCGCATACTTTCCCTTTTGCTTTTCGACACGCTCGATCTCCACTTCGTCGATCAACTCGATGCGATTGTCTGGCGTTTCCATCAAGCGGTCCCATGTGAACGGTGAGAGCGAGATGCTGGGATCGCTCGCTTCGGTGTTCCAGACGGAATTGCGTTCGAGCACTTTCACCGTCTTGCCCGCGTTGGCGAGATGCACCGCCGCATCGACGCCGCTTTCGTAACCGCCGATGACGATGAATTCGTCTCCGGGCAGTCGCTTCCAGGACTTCACTTGGCTGTTGTGGACGCAGTGCTCTGCTCCCTGGAACGGTTTGAGTTTGGGATATTGAAACTCACCAGCGGCCCAGATGACGTGCTTTGCTTTGATTGGGCCTTCGGATGTTTGCAGTTCAAATCCGCCCCCTGGTTGCGGTGTGACCGACAAGACGTCGATTCCGGTTTTGATCGGCAGCTTGAAGTAATCGACGACCGACAGCAGATAGTCGGCGTACTGGTCTCCGGTCGGATGTTCGCATTCCAGCGTGAAGGCCGGAGACGTCCCGATGGCGATGCTGTTGAGGTCCAGTGTGCCGAATGAGTTCGACGGAAACGACGGTGTGATGAACCGCATCTCGCGCGGCCAGCGACGAAATGAACCACCGATCTCATGCCGCTCGATGATCACAAACGGCACGCCGATTTCTTGCAACGCCCTCGCAATGCCGATTCCCGCAGCACCTGCACCGACGATGACGCAGGGCCAAACGGGTGACGAACTCTTCTTGCGCTTGGCCATGTGTGTCTCAGGATTTCGGTTGATTTTCTTTGAAAGGCAGGGCGGGGGAGTGTGTCGTTTGAGAATCAAAGTCGCCAGCGCCTCTGCGAGTGTAGTCCGCTCTCGCCGAGAGCGGACGAGGCGAGCGAAGCTCGCCGCGCGAACGGTTCTCGGCGAGAGCCGTCTACACTGCAACAATTCCAGGTCTGGCTTCGCTGATTGCCGAGCGAATCCCACACGATTACCTTCCGCCGCTCATTCGGCATCTTCAAACGTTGGACACGGAGAATGACATGCGACAGTTGACGCTCTTGTTGGCAGTGGTCGGATTGCTTGGCTTAGCGGCGACGTGGTCAGTCACCGGCGCTCCGTCGGCGGGAACGTCGGCCACGAAAGAAGGTTTGCAGATTCGGGTCGAGCAGAAGAACCCGTTCACGAGCCTCGAAGTCAATCGCCGACAAAACGGCTTTCAGTTTGCGATCGTGTCGGATCGAACCGGTGGACGTCGTCCCGGTGTCTTCTCGCGAGCGGTGGAGAAAATCAACCTGCTGCAACCGGAGTTCGTGCTCTCCGTCGGCGATCTGATTGAAGGTTACTCCGAAGACCCGGGGGCTTGGGCGCTGGAATGGAGTGAGTTTGAAAACAAGCTGACTAAATTGCAGATGCCGTTCTTCTTCTGCCCCGGCAACCACGACATTGCCAACATCCCGATGAGCAAAGAGTGGTATCGCAAATTCGGCCGTAGCTACTACGAGTTCCGTTACCAGGATTGTCTGTTCGTGGTGCTCAACACCGAAGACGAGCCGCAGAAGGATCGCGAATACTTCTTCAAGCCGGAACAGCGAGCGTGGCTCAAGCAAACGCTCGACAACAACAAAGACGTGCGTTGGACTTTCGTGTTCCTGCACAAGCCAGTCTGGGCGATCAAATCAAAAATTGTCGAACACACGCCTGCGGCACTCGGTTGGGAAGATGTTGAAGCCTCGCTGCAAGGCCGAAAATACACCGTCTTCTCCGGGCACAACCACGTCTATGCCAAGACGACTCGCAACGACATGGACTACTACATCCTGGCCACGACCGGCGGAGCATCGACGATGACCGGACTCAAGGATGGCAAGTTCGATCACTTCGTCTGGGTGACGATGAAGGACAGCGAGCCGGTTGTCGCCAACATTCTGCTCGACGGCGTCGAGGACAAGAACATTCGACTCCTGCCGGTCGCGAAGTAGCCGAGGCGACGTCAAAACGTAGCTCAGTTGCTCCGTAACTGAGATTCTCAATGCGTGGCCGATCGCAAAGCAACGCGACGTCGGGAGTCGATTGGGGGTCAATTAAATGGACCTATCCCCTCTGTTCCCTTTTCTTCCAAATCCTGAGCGGCATTCGGTGTCAATCCGAGTTAGGCTGCACGCTGCGTGCTCGTGATGGCGGAATAAGCAATTAGTTTCCGATGCACTTTATTTGGTGAAAATGGCGATCATTGCTTTGCGAAATGCGACAGGCTTTACTTAGAGATAATGCCCGAGGTCGAAATAACATGAGAAACCAAGAGTACATCGACTTATCCGGAAATCCGAAATCCCGTCCGCAATCGAGTTACCTTAAGTGGATACTTGGCGCACTTTTTGTCTTGGGGGTTCTCGTAATTCTCCTTTCGGAGCATCCAATACCACAAACACGCCAGTCGGATGTGCCTGCACGTATAATCGAGTCAAATTATTACCATTCGAACGACTCCAACTCATCCCGTTCCGCCAACAAAAATATTGACGACATTCATTACGACGCTTATTCCCGTGACATGGAGCGTCAAGGGCTTGATCCCAAAATGCAAAGCGAGGCGGAAGTTCGGGCCGTAAACAAATTGTTGCGGGACAAAGGGAAGTGGTGACGCTAGACATCGCACGAGGCGAACGTCGAAAGGGTAAGCGAAACAAAAAAGCGAACCGGAACAAAAAAAGGGGCTCCCTACCCTTTTCTTGGTCCTACGTTTACTCGAACGCCACGCCGGTCTGTTTCGCAACGAAGCGCAGGTCTTCGACGACCGCGGAGACAAGCGGGACTCCGGTCTTGCGGCGCTCGATCTCTGCCAAGCGTTCGGGATCGCCGGGAATCAGTGGGCCGTTCGTTCCGGGAGCGGGTTTTGTCGCTCGGAAGGTGCGAATCCAGTCGTCGATCTGACTTTTGAATTCGGTGGGATCGATGAATGCGTCGATCTTCATCGCGCCGAAGAAGTGCCCGATCCCTTGGCCGACTCGGCGTGGCGGTTCGGCATGGTCGAGCGTAAACGGCGGCGTGAACGGTCCCCAGTTGGCACCGCTGAGCGGGCCGCAAAGCAAATCGACCATTGCTCCCAGGCAATAGCCCTTGTGGCCACCGTGTTCTCGGTCGGCTCCCAACGGCAGCATCGCGCCGCCATCGACCATCACTCGCGGATCTGTTGTTGGATTGCCGTCTCGATCGATGGCCCAACCGTCGGGGATCGGTTTGTTCGTGCGGATGGCCATTTCCACTTTGCCGAACGCGGCGGCGGGAGTTGCCATGTCGATCACGATCGGCGGTTCTTCGAGCCCCGGAAAGGCGATCGCGATCGGGTTCGTGCCGAGCATCTTCTCCGCTCCCCACAGCGGCGCGACGATCTTCGTCGTGTTGGTCATCGCCCAACCGATCATGTCTCGCTTGAGCGCTTCGAGCACGTACCAGCCGGCGATGCCGTAATGATTCGTGTGCTTCACCGCGACCCAGCCGGTGCCGACGTGATCCGCTTTGTCCATCGCGATCGAGTTCGCTCTCGGCCCGACGACGAGACCGAGTCCGTTGTCCCCATCGACGGTCGCCGTGCTGAGCGACTCGCGCACGATCGTGATCTTCGGCAGCGGATTGATCCGTCCAATCGACAACATGCTGACATACGACCGCAACCGCGCGATGCCATGCGAGTCGATTCCACGCAGATCGCTGAGCACGAGAATGTCCGCTGCAAGCTCGGCGTCCTTCAGCGGAATACCAAAATGCTGAAACACCCGAGAAGCAAACTCGTGCAGATGGCTTGAAGAGAACAGTTCCAAATCAATAATGCAGGCGTCCATATTCCAGTATTCCATTTTCGCGTCTTCATTCGTCTGGCCCCATTCGTCTGCCGAGCGATTGGCCAGACGAATGGGGCCAGACGAATTCTTACGGCAAGGAGGTGGCTGCGATTTCGACGAGCGTGCGGACGAGGCAGCCGGTCGCTCCTCCTTCGCGGTGTCCTTTGTTCGACGACGCGAACGCGGGGCCGGCGATGTCGAGATGCACCCACGGTTTGCCGGAGACGAATTTCTCCAGGAACTTCGCTGCCGTGATCGCTCCGCCCCAACGGCCGCCGACATTCTTGCAGTCAGCGATGTCGCTCTTGAGCAGTTCGTTGAACGAATCAAACATCGGCAGTTGCCACAAGTCTTCACCTTGAGTCTTCGCGGCGGCGAGCACTTGATCGCACCACGGTTGATTGTTCGTGAATGCTCCGGCGACATCCTCGCCCAGCGCGACGACACACGCTCCGGTGAGTGTGGCGAGGTCGATCAGCCGATCCGCTCCGTGATCGACGGCGTAGCTGAGCACATCGTTGATCACCAACCGGCCTTCGGCGTCAGTGTTATGCACTTCGATCGTCACGCCGTTGCGGGCGGTCAACACGTCGCCAAGCTTGTACGCGCTGCCGCCGAGCATGTTCTCGACGAGTCCCGCGTATCCGACGACGTTCACAGGGAGCTTCAGTCGCGCGATCGCCGTCATGGCACCGAGCACCGTGGCGGCACCGGCCATATCGCACTTCATCGTCAACATGCCGTCGGTCGGCTTGATCGACAGCCCGCCGCTGTCGAACGTGACTCCCTTGCCCACGAGCGCCAGCGTCGGGGCATTTGGCCCGCCGTGACGATGTTCCAATACCACCATGCGCGCCGGCCGATCGCTCCCTTTTGCGACTTCGAGCAGCGAACCGAACCGCTCAGCCTCAAGCTGCTTTTCGTCGAAGATCTGGCACGTCAGCCCGCACGCGGCGGCTTCTTGTTGAGCACGGGCCGCGAAGGTTTCCGGGTAAATGTCCTGCGGCGGCCGATTGATGAGTTCGCGAGCCAGATTGATCGCCTCGCCGATGATTCGGCCGCGCTCCGTCGCCTGCGTGGCATGAGCGACATCGCTGCCCGGCGGGAGCACGATCTGCGCGGCCGCAAACGGAAAGCGGGAACGTTCCGCCTTAAACAGGTCTTGCCCCTGCGAGCCGACGACCAGCGCCGTTGCGATCGTCTCGGTGGCTCGTTCGCTCGACAGGCAGCCGAGTTGTTCGGGCAAACAAAACGCGACGCGAATATCTTTCTTCGAGGAGATTTGCCGCACGGCGGTCATCGCCGCTTTCTCCCACTTCGCCACCGAAAGGTCTTTCGGCACGCCGGTTCCGACGAGCAACAATCGACGAGCCTTCAGTGCCGGCGCGTCCGGGATCGTGAGCAATTCGGCGAGCTTTCCGGTTAGATCTCCCGCCTCACGCAGGCGGCTCAACTGTTCGCCCAAAGCGTCGTCGAGCGCAGATAATTCGCAGCTCCAATCGCCTCCTTCGGGGACTCCGACGACGAGCCAATCGGCATCCACTTCACGAGCGGACGTGGTGGTCAATTTGAGATCCATGAGAGTCCTTTCTGAGTCTTCCAATTTGATGCCGCGCACGGTCGTCAGCAGACCTTGGCGAGCGGGGAGGCGTCAGCCCCCCGGTTCTGCGGTGAATGTATTACGACGAACACGGGGGTAACGCCGCCCCGCTGGCCTATTGCATTCATGGTGTGCGAGAACTGTTGAATCAGAAGCGAGTCATAGACGGAATGCTTCAAAACACAAGTCCTGCCCCGCGCGTTTTGCGTGACGCACACACTCGCGTGACCGATCGCTCGGCTGCTGAATTCGACACTGTGAAAATGCTCCGGTCGCTGTCGGCAGACTCGTTTCCTCATCCCCGCTATCATCCCGCCCCGCACTACGTAGCCGTCAAGCTCCGCGTGACGAGCCGAACGTCTCACTACTCGCTTGGTGATCAGACTTTGTCA
>JANNDA010000224.1:0-3707 GCA_031387195.1 Planctomyces sp.
CGCAGGGACTTTACGTCGGAACGTCCGACGGCAAATTGCTGGGCTTCACGAATCATCGCGGTCCGGATCGCGTGAAACAGACTCTGACCCAGGCTCTGGACAAGTTTAAGCCAGCCGACGTCTCGCCCCCCGAAGCCAAGCGGTTCGATCCGCGTTGGACGTATCAGCCTCCCAAGGATGGCCTCGTCGTGCGCGTCACGGCCAAGGTGCTCGGCGGCTACGAGCCAACCGACGATATGTGGCGGAAGGCATTCCAGGAATCTCTGTCGCGCGACAACTTGTGGGTGACGGCCGATGAGCACAAAGCCTTGGTCGCCGGACAGGTCTCAGGCTCGCTGGCCAATCGGATCGCCCGCTTTCATCTGGTGGACAACACTCGCGGCGAACCTCCGATGTGGGAACAGGCGGACGTCAAGTCCCTCAAGCTGACGCTCGCCGACGGCCGGCTGACGGGCACGTTCCATCTGGAAACCGCCGATGGCAAACGAGGCTTTCAAGGGGACGTGCTGGGACTCGTCGAGGTGGAAAACAAACAGGTGACGCGCTTCGACGTCGTCGCCCGCGGCGAGTATTGGGGCGAAGGGACGTTTACCGGCGGCGCGCCCAAAGGGAAGTTCCCATTCGCGGTCGCCATGACGCTGTCCGACGGCAAGGACGAGGCGGACAAGGTTCGTCCACAAGCATCGCGCGGCTGGGTCGATGGTTATCTTCGCAGCGAGCGCTGACCGACTTCGACCTCACTCTTTCCTGTTCCTGATCGCAAAGCTCGCCGGAGTCAGCTTCTCGGTCGCCCAAACGGAGTCGGCAATGGCTCCAGTGAGTTTGGGATTGTAGTCATCGACGAAAGAGACGTTGGTCAGAGACGTTGGTCTTATCGGGAATGTTGTTGTTGCGATTGGGATTGATGTGACCTGATGCTGGATCAATCGCAAACAGCACGGTGCAGCGGAAGCCATGATGCCGAGCCATGATCTTGGCAAACATGCTCATTCCTTCTTCCGAGCGGTAATACTCTTCACCCGTGACGAAGACGATGTGCTGACCTTTGCCGACTCCTTCGCGGCCGTCGATCGTCAGAAACGAGTCCGCAGCTTCGCAGTTGGCGAGTGAAAGTATCCCAACGAGTAAGACGAAAATGGAAAGAGTCTTCAAGCGTCGGTTGCTCTGTTGTTGATCGCGGGATCGATGCCGTGCTTCTTGGCGATTTCGTCCCACTCGGTCACCCAATAGCGGATTGGCTGACCTCCCGCAGCGACCTTGATGTAGGCCACATCGGCGTTCGGAATCAATCCCGCAACTTCAGGCTCAAACCCCAGCTTGGAATTCATCCCGGCCATGTTCGACTGCCCCGAAAGAATGAAAAGATGAGCGGGCTTGTCGGCGGCGTGCAGCGCGGACAACGGAGCCAACAGCAAAGCGAAGAGGAATGCGAACGTGTCTTTCATGAGTAGCCTCTTGGTAAGCACGAGCGTCAGGCGATCCGTTTGAAGAATCATCGACGACTCCTTGTGGTGATGAGCAGCAGAGAATACGGGCTCGAAAAGTCGTCATCGTCGATCGCAAGGTCACTCCCACTCGGTGACGTTCGCGGCGTGGCCGTTTTGTGCGACAACGGTGAGCACATGTCACAACTCACCGGATTATTGCCCGCATGGCAAATTGGTGAGGCCAAGCCTCTCGTCTCTGACGACCAGCATCCTGCTGCGAGGATCGATCAGCTTGCCCCCGCTGGAGATGCGTTCTTGCAGGCGATCGGGTTCACCAACGATGGCAGAATCAAGTTCGAGTTCGAGATTCACGCTCGCACCGCGTGAGCTGTAGTTCGGCTCGCCGACTTTGCGGCTGAGGCCGACGTTGAGTTTCAGTGGCATTCTGATTCCTTTCGAAAGTAGGGAGTGAATTGAGGTCGAGCGGCCGTACTACATGCCTGGGCGGATTCCACCGGCAACTGTTTGCAGAAGGATCAAGACTCCCGCCGTGACACAGAACGCGGTCAGTGAGTTGCAGCAGACACCGATCGCGGCCGCCATCAGCAGCGCGCCGTTCAAATACGCCTCGTTCAATTTTTGTCTGGCACCCATCGGTACCTCCTGAGAAATAGCTAAGCAGCCCCCTGCTCCGAGCGGGGCGAACAAAACACAAGCCGTGGTCCGCGAGGCCCGTAGGCCAGCGCGAACCACGGCTTGTTGAGAATGTGAGCAGCCCTGGCCACTCAGGCTTCGAGCGACTGCAACTGCTTGAGCGATGCCAGCGTGGTCTGCACCAGCTTGGACTGACGGCGATGACGCTTCAGTGCGGCGATCAGCCGACTGACTTGTCCGTGAGCCTCACGGAGCGAAGTCTTCACGGCTTCGGCCTCGCGCAGCACGGTGCCAAAGCTCGTCGATTGATCGGTGGGTTCGTTGGAGTCTGAGGCGGGCTGCGCCGAGCCATTCATTGGCGGTGGTGCTGAGCCGGCAAGAGTCGCGGCAATTCGGTTGTGCGACATGCGAGACGATGTCCTTTCTGTGGGTTGATGGTGGCGTCGCGGAGCGGGAATTCGCTGCCGCTGAGCAATCGCCGCCACGGTGGAAACGGGCGATGTCAGCAAGACCATGTTGTCGGTTGGGGCCAACGCCTTGTTGGCTTCGAGGGGCCTGTAAGAAATCTTGTGTCAGTTCCCGGAAGCGGATAGTTCCCAAACATCCCTTTTTACGGAGACTGACAGATGGATGCGACATTGACGAAGAAGGCCAACGATTTGGCAAAGGAGTTTGCGGGCCAGGCGACAACGCTGGAGGAGCTCAATGAGGTGATGCGAGCGCTGATGAAAACGGCGTTGGAAAGGATGCTCAACACGGAGCTCGACGCGCATCTGGGGCGAAGGTCATCCACGGGGATTCAGCCGCCCGATGAGATCGTTGCGGCCACGGAGACGGACTCCGTAACGGATGCGGCGGGCGGTTCTTCGAAGGCGCGCAACCGGCGTAACGGGACCAGTCCGAAGACGATCCAAGGGGACATGGGAAGGCTGCCTCTGGCCATTCCTCGCGACCGTGACGGAACCTTCGAACCGTTGCTGTTGGGTAAGTATCAGCGACGTCTTCCTGGCTTCGATGAAAAGATTCTGGCGCTGTATGCCAAGGGGCTAACGACACGCGACATACAAGACATCGTCAAGGAATTATACGGCGTGGAGATCTCACCGACGCTGGTCTCTGAGATCACGGAAGATCTCGCTGAAGAAGTCCAAACGTGGCAGACTCGACGGCTGGAAGCGATCTGGCCGATCGTGTTCATGGATGGCATCGTGGTGCATATCCGAGGTGAATCGGGACGTGTCACCGAACACACGATGTACGTGGCGATCGGCGTGAATTTCGCGGGAAAAAAGGAACTTCTCGGTCTGTGGCTGAATGAAACAGAAGGCTTTTCCTTTGGAACAAACAATCCGCTTCGGCCTCGCGGGAATCAATCGCTGATGACGATTGGCCTGCGTCGCGGGCACGAAAAAGTTCTGGCTGTCGTGCCTGACGGATCTGAGGAATCGTGGCGTGACCGACATCTTCATCACCTGCGTGGATGGTCTCACGGGATTTCCGGAAGCCATTCAAACGGCGTTCCCACTGGCTCGCGTGCAGTTGTGCATCGTGCATCTGGTGCGAGCCGCTCTGAAGTATGTCACGGACGCCGACAGCCGCGAAGTTATTCGTGATCTGCGCAACATC
>JANNDA010000264.1:0-4823 GCA_031387195.1 Planctomyces sp.
CTTCACAACGCGATGAATTCGGAATCTCGTGGAGCGCCCGCCCTCGCTGACGCTTCGGGTTACGTTCGTGACAGTCTCATCTGTCGACGTACCGACCCCTGGCTTACGTGAACAGTTCGTGAATCGGCTCCCCACCATCCGTGATCGGCACCGGTCGAGTCCCCGCGTACAACTCCTCGCGCGGATTGATGCCGAGCGCACAGTGAATCGTCGCGTGCAAATCGGGAATCGAGACCGGACGCGAGACGACTTTCATGCCGAGTTCGTCCGTCTCGCCGATCGTCACTCCGTTCTTCAAACCGCCGCCAGCCAGAACGATGCTGTAACTTTTCGAGTGATGCCCGCGACCGCCGCCGCCGTCAAACTGCGCCGGGCGACCGAACTCGGTGGCCACGACGATCAGCGTCTTGTCGAGCAACTTCTTGGCTTCGAGATCCAGCACCAGCGCAGCCAGCGCTTGATCGAGTTCTTGAATCAGCGCGTGCTGTTGCTCGATCCCTTCGTTGTGGACGTCCCAGCCGGTCCCGTTGAGGAAGTTGAGGTTGTGCGACACCTCGATAAATCGCACGCCCCCTTCGATCAATCGCCGAGCCAACAAACAGCGTTGACCGAACTCGCCGCCGTACTCGTTTCGCAGACTGGCCGATTCGCGATCGAGATCAAACAGCCGCAAAAACTCCGGCCCACTCAGACGCTGCGCCTGACTGATTGCCGTGTCGTATTCCGCCGCGATCGACTCTTTGCCACCGCGAGTCCGAAAGTCCTCGCGCACGCCGTTCAGCAACCGTTCGCGCCGAGCCTGCCGCTCATCGGTGATATCCAGCGGCCGCTTCAGCGCCGGTGGCCCGGACTTCGTGTCGGTCAAATGCACGTACCCGTACTTCGGGCCGAGAAACCCCGGCCCGCGAGTCACGTTGGGATAACCCATCAACACGTAAGCCGGAACGCCCTCCACAATCGCCCCGCGCTGATGAGCCACGACCGAGCCAATTGACGGGAAGAGTTCGGTCCCGGTTGTCGGCCGCCCGGTATGCACGCGATTCGTCGCCGCGGCATGTTCGTCGATCACGTCATGATGCACCGTCCGAATGATGTTGAACCGATCGAGCACCTTCGCGCAGCGCGACAAATGCTCGCAGACGCGAGTCCCCGGAATCGCCGTCTCGATCGAGTCGTAATACGACCCCGGCTTCTTCGCTTTCGGATCGCCTTTAATTTTTGGATCCCAGGTATCGACTTGACCACAACCTCCGCCCAACCAGACGAAGACGCAGTGCTCCGCTTTGCCGCGCGGGAGTTCGGCCTTCGGCTTGTCCTCACCAGCCAACAACGGCAACTCACGCGAGAGCCCGGCAGCGGCTAACGCTGCGGAACTCGACAAGAACTGGCGACGAGTCGGGATTGGCATTTCAACGATTCCCTGGAGTTCAACGGGAGCGGATCAGTGACGGCATCGGCAATAGATTATGAGCACACGGACTTGAGTGGAACTGGGGCCGATGAAATACTGGTTCCACGGATTGCCTCTTGCCCTGCCGAATGTTTCAGGAGTCCAAACAATGTCACGAATTATCGTCAAAGGTGAAATCAGCCAAACGCTCGAAGCTCTTTCCAGCGAAGCGGAATTGGTCGATGAAAACGGGACGATCTTGGGGCGTTTCGTCCCAGCAAGTCATGAACACGATTGGGTCTATGAGGGCGTTACCGACGAAGACTTGAAGCGTCGCTTGGCAGAAGAACCAACCGGTCGTTCTTGGTCCGACATTCGTCGTGACTTGGAAGCGGGATTGCGATGAAGTTCACCGTCAGTTGGACTCCAAGTGCCGAACACGATCTGGCTCGCTGCTGGCTAGAGGCATGTGATCGGCACGCGATTGACGAGGCGTGGACGGCAGGCAGACTCAGCGGAAACAGTCTTGAGTGAAGCATCCCACGCGGGAATACTGGTGGTGAGATTCAGACCACATCGGATTGGAGACAAGCCATGACACAAGTTTTTCTGAAAGGCGAACTCAGCGACACGCTGTCCGGTCTGACGGATCGTTCTGAACTACTCAACGAGAACGGCGAGTTGCTGGGGGTATTCATGCCCGCAATGCTCAACAAGATCCCAATGTTTGGGGACATTACCGAAGAAGAAATCCAACGACGGCGTCAGCAAAAGGGCGGTCGCACGCTGGCGGAAATCTGGAAGTCGCTGGGAGTGACCCCATGAAATACACCGTCACTTGGACGGACGAAGCGAGCGATCAACTTTGCGAATTGTTCATGGCGGTCCCCAATCGCAGCGAACTCTCACGTGTCGTGAATGCCATCGAACGTCATCTAGCCTGGATTATTCATGGGCTACTCATACAGGACGCGGCGTGCCGCGATGTAACCCGAAGCGTAAGCGAGGGCGAACTGTGACGACGCCCTCGCTTACACTTCGGGTTACATTCGGGCCATGAATAATCCAGGCTAGCGCTTCGTCCCGATGAGGTCGGGGAATTCCGCGACGAAGACCTCCGAGTGGTGATGGAATCACATATCGGAATCCTGTTTGAGATCCTGCCGAACGATTGCATGGTTCAAATTCTCCACATTGGCTGGCTGCCGTAGTTCATGGCACGATCAAGAACTCCGGCGAGTTGATCAGCGACCAGATGATGTCTTCGGCTCGTTCTCGCCAATCGGCGTTGAGGCGTGACGTGGTTGGGTCGCCGTGGGCGAGTTCTTCGGCGAGGCGTTGTTTGCGGAGGCTGGCTTCCGGCATCAGATGGTTGGACCACGAGACTCCTGTCGATCGCGGTGGGCCGGGGCGGTGAATCGGCGGGTTGCCGGGGACGATCCGCTTGTCGAAACCGTCACGCAGCAACGGCTCGAAGAGCGTGAGTTCGGACTTCGTCGCGGGGCGAGTGAGAATGCGTTGTGTCACGGCGTTAAGGAATTCTTCTGGCGACTTCGCCTGCAACGCGAGTTCCGTGAAGGCGCTATCGTCGGAGAGTTGCGAGATCCGTTTCGCGACGATGCCGTTCGCCAACGTGGCAGGCTGAAGGACGGTGGTCTCGCGGGAACGGTGCGTGATCGGATCGGGGCGAGATGCGCGCCAGCCGAAGGCTTCGAGCAGATCGACGATCGTCTGCGCGCCGGGCAGGGTGAGAGCGGGGCGGTCGCGTTCGTTCGACATCGACGTGAACTGCCACGCTCGCCGCGCGTGACCGAGGCTGATCGACACGTCCTGCTTGCGAGCGCCATCGACATCGATGTTGAGTTCCTCGACGTTGAGCGGCTTGCCGGCCGCGACGAAGAGCGAGTCGATGAGCTGCTCGGCGGTGAGGCGGCGCACCGTAGCCACAGGCGGCTCGCCTGTGCGCTCTTGGCGTTTGACGCCCTCTTCGCGATCGTCGCCCGAATTGCCGACACGCGAGCCGCGTGTCGCTACGTGATACGCCCGCGAATTCAGGATCAACCGCGCGACGTGCTTGAGGTCGTAATCGTGCGTGACGAATTCCCGTTCGAGTCCTTCGAGCAACTCCGGGTTCGTCGGCTTCGCGTGTTCCCAATCGTCAACGGGTTCCACGAGCCCGATTCCCATCAGCCGCGACCAGACGCGGTTCACGAGGACTTGCGCAAACCGACGATTCGTCGGTGCTGTCACGAATGCTGCGAGACGCTCGCGGGAGTCCTTCGGGTTTTGCATCAGTTCATCCGGCACACTCGCGACGAGCTTTGCGAACGGCCACACCGCCAGCACCGGCTCGCCCGGTTTGAGCGTCACCTTCACCAGCGGCTCGCGGCCTTGAGCGCTGATTAACGCCGTGTTGACGGTGCTCGTGTTCGGCACTTTCTCCGGCTCCCGTTTCAGCAGCGCGGCGATGCTGAAGAGATCGCGTTGTAGAAAATCGTGATACGGCGCGTCGTGACAGCGAGCACATTTCATTTCCAGTCCCAGAAACGCCTGCCCCACGATATGTGCCTTCGCCGCCATCGGCACATCGTTTTGACTGGCCATCGAGAATCCCGCCGGGCCGCCGTATCTCACGCTCCCTTCCATCAGAATCAATTCCGTGGCGAAGCGATCCATCGGCTTGTTGTCGAGGAACGACTCGTAAATCCACCAGCGAAACGGCCCGGTGTTATTCAACGTCGGGTTGAGCAAGTTCGGATTCTCGGCGAGCACGTCCTGCCAATAACCAACCCAATGATCGGCCCAACCCGGTTCAGCCAGCAGCGAGTCGATCATCGTCGCGCGGCGCGTTGCCTCAGGCTGAGCGAAGAAGAATCGAATGTGTTCCGCCGTCGGAATCGTCCCCACTGTGTCGAGACAAATTCGCCGCAGAAAGCCCCAGTCGTCAGCAGTGCGTGCTTCCGGCGAGCGAGGCGGCGTCAGCCCCTTGGTCTTTTGAGCAGAGTCGAAGACAACCGGGGGGCTGACGCCGCCCCGCTCGCCAGCACGTATTGATGCTTTCGCCAACTCATGCCGCCGATCCCAAAACGCCGTCCACTCAACGCTCGCCTCACGACGACGCTGCTGATTCACAGCAACCAATTCCGCACGACGCGCCGCCACAAACTCCAGCCACGCATCGTCGGTCAGCGGAAAAGGCCGCACCTGATGCAGCACTTCAAACGTCTCGCTGCCGGGCCGCGCAACGGCAATACACGTCTCGCCGAGTTCCGCTCGAACGCCCTTGCCGCCGAGAAACACTTCCCAAGTCAGCCGATGTTTCTTCCCCTCCGACTTGAACGAGCTGACTGCATCTTGATCGCCGGGCATCAACGCGCGATGTCCCGGAGCCGGACGGCGATCGACGTCCCACACGTTTTCGTGTCCGTCGCCG
>JANNDA010000344.1:0-4251 GCA_031387195.1 Planctomyces sp.
CGTAGCACAGGCGGCTCGCCTGTGTTTTTGGGGGGAAACGCAAGCAGGCGAGCCGCCAGCTCTACGTCACGGCCGAGCTGTGCGGCGATCGCGCGTTCGGCGAATTGCTCGGTCTCCTCGCCGTGAGCAACATCCTTCGTCAGCCCTTTGGCCTGCGCTGCTTTGGCGAGTTCCTCCAAGACGTACCAGTTGAAAGCCGGAGCGGCTTGATCGAAGAGTTCGTAGTTGACCAACGCAGCCCGCTCGCGCCAGAGCTTCAGGCGTTGAGCGATAATGGCCTTGAGCATCTCACCCGCGAAGGTGCGATGCTCGGCACCCAATGCTTCCAGCGACTGATGCCACAGCGCGGCTGGCAACGAGTCCTTGATCTGCAACGCTTCGACAACGTCCGTCAGTGCGCCCTGAGCCTGCAACTCACGAGCAATCGCCTGCGTCAGTTCTTGCACGTCTTCGAGCGATGGATTGCAAGCGATGGATTGCGAGCGAGCCAGCCAGCGGCCGAATCGCGGCGCAAGTTGTTCGGCGAACCGGGCGGCGTCAGCCCCCGGACCTGTCTCTGATTCGTTGATGTCCTTCAAATCGCCCACACGACGCAGCCACGCGATCGTCTCGTCAATGGTGAATCGCACGAGCAGCGGTCCAAGCTCTTGCTCGAATTCGCGATAACGCCGCAGGGCCAGTTCTCGCAGTGTTTCGTCGGAACGCTCCAGCGCGTGCTGCGTGGTGTCGTTGATGAGGGACTCGCGCTCTTCGTTTGTAGGACGGGCACTCTTGCCCGTCGTGTCATCGGAATTTCTCCACACGGTTGCTGACCCCAAACGATTTCCGACGCCTTTGACGATGTCCGAGGCGCTGAACCGTGCCGAGTATTGGCGCACTGCCAGCGAATCCACGCTCGTCTTTCCCACCGTCGCAAGCACGAAGTTGTTTTTCGAGTAGATGAGCCAATATCGACTTGGTCGCAAGCGCCTGCGCGACACGATGCTCGCCGCGTCATACTTCAGCGCCGGAGTGACGTGCATCGTGACTCTGAACGCGAAGGACTTCAAAATCTTTGGCTGTTTTGAAATCATCGAGCCGCCCCCTCCTGCGCCGACTGTTTGAGCTGCTCGACTTTGGTGAGCTTGTCACCGCAGCCGATGACCAAGCACGTTGTCAAAGACCACATCATCATTCCCAGCAGTTTGCCAGTCATCGCTCACTCCTGCGTCGAGACAATTCCGTCGGTGCGAACTCACCACGAGTCCGGCAGCACACGATTCAACGAACCTTCGTTTTCGGCAGCGTGTCGGCTCGCTTCGCGGTTGGCCATTTTTCCAACGCGGCAGCCAGGCAACCTTCACCGCACAGAAACAGCGGCTGGCCGTCGCGCACGAGCTTGATGGGCGTCCCCATCGAACCGAGTTCGCTCTTGGGCATCACGGCGCAAAAGTTTTGTTTCTCCGCCGCCGCGCGGTCTTCCGGTGCGAGCTTCGCCAACGCCTTCGCGATCTTCTCTTGCTTGGGAGTCGGCTTGCTCGACGACAGCTTCTTCTCTCCCTCTGGCTTTCGATGAGCACGCAGGTCCGCGACCTTCTTTAACGTCGCGTCGGCCTCCTTCGCGGCTTGCTTCGTGCAGCCGTTGCAGCAGACGAAGACCAGTTGGTCCTTGACCATCACTTTGATCGGCACGCCCATTGAGCCGAGCCGGCTCTCGGTCAAGATCGGGCAAAACTTTTGCGACGCAGCCAGCTTGCGGTCTGCCGGGCTGAGCTTGGCGAGCGCGAGGTCGATCTTCGCGTCGGTGTCTTCGGGGGTCGATGGCCTCACGGTCTTTGACGGCGTCGAACCGCCGCCGCTGCTGCCGCCGATGTAGATCGAACCGGCCGCGGGATTCAGCCGTGTCTCGGCATCGACCAGGAAGGAACCTCTGGTAACGATCAACTCGCCGGCCTCCAGTCCGCTCAGCACAGGAAAGAACGTCACGTCATTCGGTCCCACCATACGCGGACCAAGCTGGACGAGCACCCCCTCGAATTCTCCCGGCAGCGCTTGGCGATAGACGATCTTCTGCCGCCCGGTGTCGATGATCGCCCCTTCGGGAACGGCCAGCACTTCGCCACGCTCCAACCGCGTGGCTTTCGCCCCCTCGCCCCCTCGCCCCCTCTCCCTCAATCGCTGCTTGCGCGATGGCCGGCACACGCGACGGTGGCACGTCGATGATGACTTCCACCGTTGCGCCGGGACGCAGCTTGTGGCCGGGATTCGGAATCTCGAAGCGAACGGTAACCGTCCGTGTTTCCTGATCGACGTGCGGGTAGATGAACGACAGGAAACCGTGGAACGGCTCGTCCGGGTATGCCTGCGTGATCGCCATCACTGGCAGATGCTCGGCACTCACATCGCCATGTTGTTCGGCGGGAAGAAACCAGAAATCGTGCTCGTCAACTTGCGCCTGAATCCAGACGGTCGAGAGATCCGCGATGTCCTACAGCGGCATTCTCTCATCAACGTATTGGCCCTCGCGGACGTACTTCTTGACGATGTGTCCGGCGATCGGCGAGCGAATTCGCAAGTGCGAGTTCGCCTCGCCGGTTTTCAGGATGCGATCAATCTGGTCGTCGCTGACGCCAAGCAACTGCAAGCGGTTCCGCGAACTCTTCAGCATCTCGGCGTTGTTCCGCTTCTGAGCATCCAGCAGGGTCTGCACCGTGACATTCAATTCGGGACTGTAAATCGCCGCGAGTTCATCTCCCTCCTTCACGAGCCGGCCAGTTTCTGACGAAATGAGACTGTCGATGCGACCCTTCACACGCGCGGAAACGTTCTTGAAACCGCGTTCGTTGAAGTCCACATATCCGACCGCCGTGATCTGCTTCGTCAGCGCCACGTAATCGACCGGCCATGTGTTGACCCCCGCGAGCACGACTCGATACGGCGACAACTGCACACGGCTGACAACGCCCGCCGGCAACGCCTCGTCGCTCGCTTGGCCCTTCTTCCGTTTCGACAGCGGCATGAAGCAGACGGGGCATTTCTCTTTGCCGTTGTCACGCACGACCGACGAGTGCATCGGGCAAAACCATTCGGAATCTCCAGCGACATGCGCCGCGTCGCCAGCCGGTCGAGTCCACTTCTCGTAATGAGCAACCAGCGTGTTCCATTGTGTGATCCCCGCTCCGATCGCCACCAACACGGCGACAAATCGCAGCCGAGCCAGCTTCACGAGGATGATGAAATCAAACCACCACCACGCCTTTCGCCAGCCCTTGAGATGCGGCGGCGCACGCAGGCCCCCTTCGTCAATCGGCGCTGCTTCATGTTGAGTTTCCGACATGATGATCTCTCTGGAGTGCTGCGGCTCGACGCAGCCCTCCATTCATTTGGAATGACGACGTTGATCGCCAAGAAAGCGGCGACGAACCAGCCGGGTATCGCTATTTCAATTGATGGAGGGCGGTGTCGAGCCACCGCACTCCAGGGCCAATGACCACTCGCTTGCGCGTCGTGCTAGTTTCCACATGCGACGGGAAGTTATTGCGCTCCCGTTCCTTAACCCTGATCTCCCTCCGGTGCGTGCTCGGCTTGCAGCAAACGGACCAACGGAACGATGAGACGCTCGAACGCGCGGGCGCGATGGCTAAGGCGGTGCTTCACCGTTGAACTGAGTTCACCGAACGTTTGATGGTATTCGGGAATCAGAAAGTAGGGGTCGTATCCGAAGCCGTTGACACCGCGCGGTTCGCGAATGATGCGGCCTCGGCACGTCGCCTCAACGGTCAGCCGAATCGTGCCGCTCGGATCAGAGAGGGCCGCATGGCAGAGGTATCGCGCTCCGCGTTTCTCGTCCGGGACATCGGCTAATTCGGCAAGCAATTTGGCGTTGTTCTTTTCGTCCGTCGCCCCCTCACCACTGAAGCGAGCGGAATAAACGCCGGGCGCGCCACCGAGCGCATCGACAATCAAACCGCTGTCTTCGCCGAGTACCCAAAGGTTCAGATGCCGGGCCGTTTGAGTCCCCTTTTTCGCGGCGTTTTCTGCAAACGTGGCACCGTCTTCGATGACCTCGGGCACATCCGGAAAGTCAGTGACGTTGAGCACCTCGATCCCGTGCGGCGCGAGGAGTTCTTCAATCTCACGTCGTTTTTTGACGTTGCGACTGGCGATGACCAAACTGGGGCGAGCAGACATGGCGGTGATGAATCTCCGATTTGTGTTCAAGAGCCGACTGCAAAAAGTAGTGCGGCGAAGCCGCAATGTAACCCGAAGCGT
>JANNDA010000048.1:0-3044 GCA_031387195.1 Planctomyces sp.
GTCGGCTTACCCCACAACCCGTGAGTCCCCGGATACGGCGGCTTGTTCCGTGGCTCGCCCCGTTTGTCTTCCAGGCATTCAAGCAACGCCGTCTCTTCGCCGAGGATGTATCCACCCGGCGACACGAAGATCTCGATGTCAAACGCTCGACCGCTTCCCGCCGCGTTCGGGCCGAGCACTCCGCGTTGACGAGCGTCCGCCAAAGCAGCTTCGAGCAACTTTTGCTCCGGGCCGTATTCGTGACGCAGGAAGACAATCCCTTGCTCGGCTCCGATGGTCAGCGCGGCGAGCAGCATTCCCTCAATGACCAGATGCGGCAACTCGCGGAGAATTTGCCGGTCCTTGAACGTCCCCGGCTCGCTCTCGTCCGCATTACAGATGACATATTTTGGAGCCGCCGCTTCGCCGCGAACGAGCTGCCATTTGCGACCAGTCGGAAAGCCGGCACCGCCCATGCCTCGCAGCCCAGCGGCGGTGAGCCGATCGATGCTGTGCGTCGCGAGACCGTCCATGTTCGCGGCCAGCGATGTCACGGTTGAATATCGCAACTCCGCCGATTCATACGGATCGCAGCGGCGAGCCACACAGGGGTCAGGCACCGGCGCGATGGACATCAACACGGATTGCACCACGGCATCAACATCCCTGCCGCAATCCGTCAGCGGCTCTTCGTTGATCGAGATCGCCGGAGCCGAGTCACAGCGTCCGATGCACGACACTTCGCGAATCTCAACATCACCGCGATCCTGCAATCGCGAACGCAACTCGGCCGACAGCTTCGAGCAACTGCCCATTGCACATGACACGTCGCGGCAAACATGCACGCTGAATTGCGGCGGCGGAGTCCGGCGAAAGCTCGGATAGAAACTGACTAAGCCTTCCAGTTGATACAGCGGCACGCGCTGCTGCTTCGACACCTCACGCAACGTCGCGTCGTCGAGGTATCCCCGCTCATGCTGAATCCGAATCAGTTCCCGCAGCAGTTTCAAAATCCATCCCCGTTGATCATGCCGTAGCACGGGCGGCTCGCCTGTGCCCCAAATCGTAGGACGGGCACTCCTGCCCGTCGTCTTATGCCACTCGACGGGCAAGAGTGCCCGTCCTACGAACCCTTTACGTTCAACCCTTATCGAGCGTCGAGCGTCCCAGTGCCGTATCGAATTCGCTGATCGCCGGGATCAGCATCGCCACAGTCGTGAAGCCATACGCCATCAGCACCGAGCAGCAGACGCCCAACGTGCCGTGCAGCAGGAATTCGGTGATCGCATAGAAGGTCAAAAACGGCAATCCGCCCGCCGCGAGCGTGAGGGCCACCGACGGGTTCTTGTGCGTCAACGACACGTACAGCCCGATGCTCCCTACCAGGATGAAGATCAAGAAACTCTGGAATTGCAGGAAGAACGACGACCGCGCCTCGACCAGCAGAATCATGAAGATCACGATCCCGATGAAGAGAAAGAACATCGTCCCCAGGCTGTTGGCGATCGACGCGCGCGAGTTGTCGAAGCTGAATCCCGCGTGCAGGCCAAGCATCGCCGCGAAGCCAACGAGCGCCAGAAAGCTGAGCATGACATAGATCGCATTCTCCGCACCGACTCCGCCGATCCCCAACTGCCAGCCGATCAGCAGCAGCGGGATGACGATCAACTCCTTCGTGTTGAACAGCACGCCGCCGAGCTTCCCGAAGACAAATTCCTTGGCCGAGATGTCGGTGACCAACAGCAGTTCCAGCGTCTTGGTATCTCGCTCGGTCGTGATCGAAGTCACCGCTTGAGCATTCACCAGCAGCAGGCTCAGCAGACCCAACCCGACAAACGCGATGCCGGCCGACGAGATCAAACTCATCATCAGCTCGCCGTTGTCGGGAGTTGACCACAACGACCACGCGACAAACGCCGCGATCGCGTAATACACCAACTTGATCAACACCATCCGCCGCCCATACGCCCGAGTACACATCTCGCGCCAGATGACCGGATTGCTCCAGATCGTCCGATGCTTAACGTGGCGCACCCCTGCGGCATCCGCCTCCTCCATCTTCGGCGGAGCGAACGAGGCTTGATTCGGATTCCAAACTCGCAGCCGGATGATGCTGATCGAAATCAACAACGCGCCCAGTCCGAGCAACGCGGCGACCGATCGCGCGGCCACTTGCGAATAAGTCAGGCCACCGTGCATCTCGAACGGCGACATCACCGCCAGCAACGCGCGATAGGGATTCATGGTTCCCGCAATCAGTCCCGCCGCTGAATTCACGCCGAGCAACACGACGCTCGCTTCCACCGCGCCCAAAAACAACACCAGTCCGAGCACGCACACCGCCAGCGTTTGAAACGTCTTCTCCCGCCAGAACGAGACGAGCGCTCCCCACGCCCCGGCGGCCAACGTCGCTGCTCCGCAGAGTCCGATCGACCACAAGATCTGATCGGTCGCGACGCCCCCCAATACCTGAGTCACACAGAACACGGGCATCGACGTCGCCAGTAACACGAACGGCAGCAGCAAGCTGGCGAACAGTTTTCCCAGCACCATTTCCGGGCTGCTCAAGTCGGTCATCAGCAACAGAATCAGCGTCTGCCGATCCTTTTCCTGAGCGACGTTACCCGCCGTGAAGAGCATCCCAAAGAAGAGCGCGAGGGTCAGTTGCAGCAGCGAGAAGATCTGAAAGACCAAACTCCCGAAGTGCGCGACGTCGCCGTAACTCCGCACCTGTTGCCAGCCGAACGTCGCCTGCCCGGCCGTGTACATCAACACGAACAGCCCTGCGACATACCCCGACCGAATCAAAAAATGCCGCAACCGACGCGGCGTCGTCAAAGCCTCACGGCTGAAAATTGGTCCGGCGAGCAAAGCAAGATCCCTTCGTTAGTCGCGGCTGATGAAATCACACCGCGTGTCACTTAGACGGGTAGTTGACCCGCTCGCACGGAAGGGAGCAAGCATCCGCCTTTCGTGATGGATACGTCTCGCATCCTCGCGACGCTCCGAGATTGTAAATTTTTCGTGGGATAGGCTTCCAGCCTGTCATGTTTTCGGGCTGAGAT
>JANNDA010000448.1:0-7456 GCA_031387195.1 Planctomyces sp.
TGACAGGCTGGAAGCCTATCCCACGATGCGGGTCCACTTAGCTGAGGAGTGAATCGAAATGCCTTTACCACCGACTGATCCTGAAATGCCCTTGATTTCGCCCGACAACCCAGAGCCCCCGCACGAGCCTCGATCGCTCAGTGTGCGAAGCTTTGGCATGACCGATCGTGGGTTGGTGCGAACGCTGAACGAAGATCAGTTCTTGATTGCGGAATTAACCAAGTCACTGGGAATTCAGCAGTCCAGTCTGCTCCAGCCTCAAGCCAAGTACGCGGATGACAGCGGATATATCTTCCTGGTCGCCGACGGAATCGGTGGAGCTCCCGCCGGAGAACAGGCCAGTGCCCTGGCGGTGAAGTCCATCGAAGAGTTTTTGGTCAACACGCTCAAATGGTTTTTTCACCTCAAAGGGTCTGAAAAAGACAACGTGGTGGCCGAGTTTCAAGAAGCGTTGCGGCGGGCTGATGCCAACATTTTTGGAGAGGTCACACAGCATCCTGAACTCGCAGGAATGGGCACGACGCTGACGCTAGCCTACAGCTTGGGTGCGAACTTGTTCGTGGTCAACGCCGGGGACAGTCGCTGCTATTTGTTCCGCAACGGTGTGCTGTCGCAATTAACGTGCGATCACACACTGGCCCAGGACTTGATTCGACAGGGCATGGACCCGCTCACTCAACATGATCGTCTCGTTGGCGGTCACATAATCACAAATGCGATCGGCGGCTTCACGCCAGGTGTCTGGGCGGAAGTGCATAAAGCCACCTTGGAACCGGGCGACGTGCTGCTGCTCGCGACCGATGGCCTGACAAACTTCGTGCCGGACGAGCGGATCGCGGCCATCCTGAAGGCAATGCCTGATCCAGAATTCGCCTGTGAGCGACTGGTGGCTCAGTCGCTCAAACAAGGAGGCCGCGACAACGTCACCGTCATTGTGGCCGCCTACGAAACAGCGACTGCCGAAGGTGCGGCAGGCTCGCTCAACGACGAGAAGCTGACTTCCGACCTAATTGGCCCCTAATTGATTGAGAACCACGGCGAGATCGGACAACGACACCTGCCGCAATTCAGGAAAGCAACATCGTGTTCAAGTTCAGAATGAAGCGTCGGGGCCTGCCACGTTTTGCAGCGATGGCCAAGCCCTACTGGAACTCCGAAGACAAATGGATCGCCAGAGGTCTGTTGATCCTGCTGATCGTGCTGCTGCTGGGGAACACGGCCTTCAGTGTTCTGCTGCTCGAACAGTCGGGCGAGTTCACGTCCGCGCTCGCCTCGCAAGATTCTGACCGCTATTGGATCGCCATCTACAAAACCGTCGGCATCATTGTCGCCGCCGCTCCGTTTTATGTGTTCTACTACTACGTCCGAGACAAGCTCGTGAATTCCTGGCGTCGCTGGCTGACGCATAATTTCTTGGACACGTACTTTCGCAACACGGCCTTTTACAAGCTCGCTTTCAACGCCGACATCGACAATCCCGATCAGCGCATCGCCGAAGACATCAATACCTTCACGCTCCGTTCGATTTTCTATTTTCTGTTGTTCGTGGAAACCGTCTTGCAACTGTTCGCCTTCAGTGGCGTCTTGTGGTCCATCTCGAAAACGCTGGTCCTGTTTTTGATGATTTACGCGACCGTCGGAACGCTGGTCGCCAGCATGGTGTTCGGTCGGACGTTGGTCGCGCTCAATCTGTTTCAGTTGAGGCGCGAAGCGGATTTCCGATTCAGTCTGGTGCGAGTGCGGGAAAACGCCGAGTCCATCGCGTTCTATCGGGGCGAAGAGCCTGAGTCGCTCAATATCAAACGCCGGTTTCGCGATGCCATTGAAAACTTCAACAAGATCATCAACTGGCAGTGGTTCTTGAATCTGTTCCAGTACTCGTACAGCTCCGTCACGTTGATCATGCCGGGGCTGATTCTTGCTCCTCAAGTCCTGCGCGGTGAGCTTGAGATCGGTCGAGTCGTTCAAGCGGCCGGTGCCTTCGCGGCGATCTTCTCGGCGTTGACGGTCATTGTGAATAACTTCGACACGCTCAGTCGCTTCGCGGCGGGGATCACCCGATTGGACAAGTTCTCGAAGTCGTTGGACATGTCGGCGGCCGAAACCTCCAAGGACCGTGAGGTCATCAAGACGGTCGAAGAAGACCGACTGGCGATTGAGCATCTCACGTTACAAACGCCGGATTACAAGCGAACCTTGGTGGTGGACCTGTCTCTGGAAATCAAATCAGGCGAGGGCTTGTTGATCGTCGGTGCCAGCGGGGGCGGCAAGAGCTCCTTGCTGCGTGCAGTGGCTGGCTTATGGGATTCGGGAACCGGCAGCATCGTGCGACCGCCACTCCAGGAAATGTTTTTCCTGCCGCAACGGCCCTACATGATCATCGGCACTCTGCGCGCTCAATTGCTTTATCCGCGCGAGAAGTCGGACGCGACGGACGACGAGCTGCATACCGTTCTGAAAGCGGTCAACCTTCCCGACATGGTCGAACGCTGCGGCGGACTGGAGATCGAAGCCGATTGGGGAAAAATCCTGTCGCTGGGAGAACAGCAACGAGTGGCTTTCGCACGCGTACTGCTGGCCAAGCCTCGGTATGTGATCTTGGATGAAGCGACCAGTGCTTTGGATACTCAGAACGAGGAGTCGTTGTATCAACAGTTGCATGACTCCGGGGCGACGCTGGTCAGTGTCAGCCATCGGCTGAATATCGTGAAATATCACCGACATATCTTAGACCTTGGCGGTGACGGAAGTTGGCGCGTGATCCCCGCAGAAGAATCGCAGGTCGGTCAATGAACGAAAATCTGCGCCGGTCTTTACTTAATACTACTGCGCACTTTCGTGCTGTCTTGTCCCCTCGCCCCCGCTTCGGGGGCGAGGGGCCGGAAAGCAAAACGTGCGCAGTAGGACTAAGACTTATGTCGCATCGCAGAACGCACAGTTACTCCTGAGAGATTTCCAACAACAGCCACATCCCGCTTGCGTTTGAAAGTTCGGTTGATACAAGTGCCTGAGTCGTGAAGCCGCAGTGAATTGGAAGTTGGCTTCGCGAAAGAGTGCAGAGTTCAGTCAGTGTTGTCGGACGACTAAATAAAGGGTAACCCGGCCGTGCCGGGGGATCCGTTTAAGAGTAAGCCGACGTGGTGGAAGACCTCCGGGTGTTCCGCCACGTCGGCTTTTTTCGTTTTTCGCACGCCGCCGGCGGCGAATTTTTCGTGCGGATTGTCCGCGAAACATGTTTGAAAAGGATGAAGACCATGTCGAGTACCACGCTAGCATCCAACGTCCAAGAGGAGTGGAACCAAGCCACCAACAAGGCCCGTGAAGCTGCGGCTTCCGTGGGTGAGATGGCCAGTCAGGCCGGCTGCGCCGTCGGCGCGATGGCGAGTCAGGCGGCCTGTGATGTCGGTCGGAAGGCCGACGATCTGACCGTCAGCGCTGGGATTGGAATCCAAGGTCTGGGCGACCGGCTCAGCAAGAACGCTCCGCACACCGGCATGCTGGGAAGCGCGTCTCAAGCGGTCGCCAGATCCGTGAAGGATGGAGGCGAATATCTGGAGGGTGCCAAGTTCAGTGGGATGACCGAAGACGTTGAGATGTTGATTCGACGGAATCCCATCCCCTCCGTTCTCATCGCCATCGGCTTGGGCTGGTTCGTGGCTCACAAATTGAGGAGATGAGCCATGCTCACTGACGTCGAATATCCGCCGGAGCAAACTGCCGCATCACTCGTGAGCGGCATCCTCGGCGATCTCCAGCAACTCGTGGATCAGCAGTTCCAGTTGACGCGGCGTGAGATCGAGGTGGAACTCCGCCAGCGCGCCGAGGCGGCGGCGGTCTTCGGCCTCGGCGTGGGGTTCTTGTTTCTCGCTGCCATTTCTTTGTGCCTGAGTTTGTCTCACCTGTTGCACTGGGTGGCGTCACCAATCGGGACCGATCCGGCGTCGTTTCCGCTGTGGGCGTGCCACGCCGTAGTGGCGGCGGTGCTTGCCATCACCGGTGGCATCGTCGCCTGTGTCGGTCGCGCGAAGTTCAAATCCATCGTCCCGTTCCAGAATCCGACCGCCGAGATCATTCAGGAGAATCTTTTATGAACGACACCCCCGAAGTTATCCGGCAACAGATGGAAGACACCAAATCGCAGCTCACGGAGAAGCTGGAGTCCTTGGAGTGCCAAGTCTCCGATGGCGTGCAGTCGGTCACGGACGCCTTTGATCTTCCTCTGCAGATCGCAAGACATCCTTGGATGGCTGTCGGCGGATCACTCGTCCTGGGTTATCTGGCGTCTGAAATTCTGAATGCGCCGCCGATCAAATCGAACTACAAACCAGGAACGGAACCCCGTTCGTCGCAGCCCACCGGGCAAGCGAACTCATCCCAGTCTCTGCTTTGGGCAGAAATGAAAGGGATGGTGGCGGGCGCGCTCATGGGGGCGGTAAGCACCATGATCTCGCGTGGTGTCCCGACCGCGTTGGACTACCTGGCCAAGGGATTCAGCAGCGATCCGACCCCGAACGAAGACCCCGTCGGTGGAGGAGAACGGCGACGTTCTCCGAAGTAGCAGAAGTCGCACGAGTCATGGAGGCTTTTTACGAAAGCATTCTCAATGAAAAGGAGTCATGGCCATGAATTTGAAGCAGATCAAAGGTGGTTGGAATCAATTCAGCGGCAGCGTCAAAACCAAGTTGAGCAAATTGGCCAGGCACGAGCCGGCCACGATCGCCCAACAGCGCGAACAACTGATCGACTACTTCCAGCAAAGTTACGGTTACGAAAAGGAGCAGGCTGAAACGGCCCTTGATAAGGAACTCTCATGCTCGCATTAACAGACATCGCTCTGCTCAGTCATGAAATGAGGAGACTCAGTCATGTTGGTCTTATCGAGGAAGCAGCAGGAGTCTGTCGTTGTCGGAAAGACAGACGACGTCGGCGGACTGCTGAAAGTCACGGTGCTGGAGATCAAGCAGGGCCGTGTGCGGCTGGGCTTCGATGTGGCTGACGATGTTGTCGTCCATCGTTGGGAGGTTTGGGAACGCATCCAAAGCGAGAGCCTGGCCGGCAAGGCTCCGTGAGACTCCGACCAATCCGTCGTGTGGTCATTCAGGGTCTTTTCAGGAAGAAAAACAATGGGCGGCACAAGCCAGTTCTTTTGCATGGTGAAAAGCGACATCAGCGATGATGTCGGGGCCGAGGGCGAACCCAGCGCGTGGACGACGTTTCGGTGGACTGACGAATTTGGCAATTCCATCGCACCCTTCTTCACGAGCCTTGAGGCTGGTCAGCCATTTCTGACAGAGATGACTGGCTGGCAGCTCAAACGCTACCCGGTCGCTTTCGTGGTCTCCGTCATCTTGGCCGACATCAAGCAAGACACCTCGTTCTACACGATCGACCCGGTGAGCACTCGGCGGTTCAAGGCGCTAAGCCCGGTCCAGTTCCTGACGGATTTGATTTACCGCAGACATCCGTCGGAAAACGAGACGCAGGGTCTCATCCACGAGCACGAAGACGTGATCCCCATTGAGGCTTTTTTCGGCGAAGGGCGCGACTCTCAGGCGAAAGTCGAATACCGGCGACTCTTGGCCGTCGCGGATGTGGTTTTTGGGATCGATGCCATGACGGGCACACAGTCGGTTGTGTTTGGAAGTTTGTCACTCGAAGAACTCGTCCGCACCGGGCAAAGCAACATCCTGGGAGTTGTGAATGTCGGACTCGGCCAAGAAGCGATGGGACTAGAAAAACTGACCATGCTGGTTCACGACATCAAAGGACTTGAGGCTCCAAAACAAAGGAAGAAACATGAGTACGACTTCATCTAACGAGTTCCAACATCTCGCGCACCTGATCCGGGGGATCAAGACCGCCATGCTGACGACTGCCTGTGCGGACGGATCGCTGCGGAGCCGGCCGATGGCCACGCTGGAGGGAGAGTTCGACGGCACTCTCTGGTTCTTCACACGCGCGGACGCGCCGAAAGTCGGCGAGGTGCAACGGGAAGAACAGGTCAACGTGAGCTATGCCGATGCGGACGGCCAACGCTTCGTGTCGGTCTCTGGTCGAGCGTCTTTGATTCTCGACCCTAAGAAGATCAATGAACTGTGGAACCCCGTTTACAAGGCGTGGTTTCCCAAGGGCCTTGACGATCCGCAGATTGCACTGCTGCGTGTGGAAGCGGAGCAGGCGGAATACTGGGATGCTCAATCTAGTGCGATGGTTCAACTGATGAGCCTCGTCAAAGAGCTGGTCACCAGGCCGAACTACTCGCCCGGTGAGAACCAGAAAGTGGACCTGAGCGAAACGCGAGGCGAGACAGAAAAGGTGGGGATTGGCATTTGAGCGGCAAGGCGCTAGCTGCGGGTTGTGTCCATCGACCCGCGGCCAGCGCCTTGCGGCTCACGAATGCGTTTTCAATACGGATGGCGTCGAGAAACAAATCACAAGTCAGTCAAACCTGACGAAGAAAGCCTAAATCATGTCGATCAATGCGGGCGTGTGGATTGACCATCACAGGGCGGTCGTGGTCCTGATGACGGACAGCGGAGAAGAAATCAAAACGATCAAGTCAAACGCTGACCTACCGTTTGCGACGGCTGGAGGGTCAGGCTCAAAGCAGCCGAAACGTCCCACGGGATATCAGTCCGAAGACAAGCAAGAGCGCATATTCATGAAGCAACTCGACACGTACTATGACGAGGTACTCACGTGCCTGGGTGATGCCGACTCGGTTCTGATTCTTGGTCCTGGTGAAGCCAAACGCGAGTTCCAAAAGCGGCTCAATAGCAAGAAGTTCCCGGTCTTCGTCGCAGACCTGGAGACGGCGGACAAGATGACCGATCGTCAAATTGCGGCCAACGTTCGCCAACACTTTGAGTTGGTTCCTGGTTAAAACTCGACGATCCGCTGGAACTGCCGGAACAAAACCCAGTGACGGTTTCTCAGCAACCGGGGCTAGCGCCGCGCGGCTCATGAATAATCCTGGTTAATGGTCGTTCGGCGCGCCCGGGAGGCGTGCAAGGATCGGTCGCCATGACGATGAAGCTGCAAGTTGCGTTTGCCCTGAGCGTGATGATTGCCGAGCACGTTCATGGTGCCAGCCGCAAGCGCAATCAAGTCCTTACGGATGCCATCTTGAAGGCTCTTCAGCAACTGGCGAACGGCGAACTCACGTTGCTCGACACCCCCGAAGAAACCATCGCCGTCCTCCCTGCTCCTCCACTTGAGTTAGCGGCGCAAGCGCCTCAAGCGATGCGCAGGTTTCGGACGGAGATGGCAGCGCGGATGCCGGAGATGATCCGGCAGGCCATGCGTGACCAACGGAAAGTCGCGGCCGAACTGCTCAAGGCGATGGGTGGCGAAATGGTCTCCGACAAGATGCAGGTGTCCGAAACCGTGGTTGTGCTCGAGGAATGAATCACCACAACATGAGCTTCTCGTTCGGCGACAGTCCTGATCGGCATTC
>JANNDA010000453.1:0-11778 GCA_031387195.1 Planctomyces sp.
CACTGAGGCGGGACGCCTCAGCCACGATGAGACAGCTATCGGGAAGCCGCTGACCGGCCGCGCGTTTGTGGCGGCGTTTCCTCACAAGAGTCAAACGTGGGCCGCGTTCGCTCGACGACAGAGTCCGAGCTGGGACGTGCGGCGAGTGGCCATTCACGAAGACCGGACTCATGTGGGAAGCTCGACGATGGTCGAAGCGTTCGATCAATTTCGTCGTCGCTATCAAACGTCATCGAACATGGCGGTCAATCTGTTCGAAAAGCCGTTGAGCTTCGGGCCGCGCGGGGAATCGGCGTGGCAGATCGTCGATAAGGACAGCAGCGTTGTGGTGGGACAACTCGACAACATGGAACGAGTTTTTTATCCGAGCAGTCAGCCGGCACATGCCCCAGCAGCGACAACTCACTTTCTTCCGCTGGGTGGCCCGGCACGGCTGCGCGGCGTCTCGTTGCTGGAACGCGATGCGGGTGCGAGTTCCTGGGAGCAAATCTTTCCGCCGTTGAAGGCAAGCGAAGAGTTTCCACGCGTTGGACCCTATGGTCCGTCGTTCTGTGCGTTTCAGTCACGTCAGCATTTGATCGTGGTTGATCCAGCGAACGGACGAGTTCTGTGGAGCCGAGCGAACCTCGAACCGCAGTCGGGTTTGTTCGCTGAGAACCAATGGGGACTTTTTGGTGATCACGAAGTGCTCGTGTTGTTCTCTCAGGACTTCACGTCTTACACGGTTTATGAGACGGCGACGGGCCGTGAGTTGCGTCGAGGAAAGCTCATCGTCGATGCCAATCAAAATCGTCGCGTGTTTGGACGCAAGCTGTTTTATTTCACCGACGCGAACAACGGTCGGCGGATGCGTCTGTGGGATCCGCTCACCGACACCTACGACTTGGATGAGCCTTATCAGGGACGTCCGATGTTCAATATGTCTGACGAGGGAGAGTTGGTGATTGTGTCGCCGAACGGTCGCGTGCGTGTGATCGATGTTCATGCGAAGCAGGTCAAACTCGATGTGAACTTACCGGCTGAGTTCGTCATCGGCGTCAATTCGACCAAAGTTTTTTCCGATCACGATCGCTATTACCTGAACTTGCAACGCAGCGTTCTGGACACCAACCGGACGCCCGCGAGCTTCTACTTGAGCGACTCCTTGCTGCCCAGAACCGACATCCAAGGTGAGCTGTATGCGTTCTCACGCCCCTCTGAATCACAGCCACTCGAAACGGCGAAAGGTCCGTTGGGAAAACGCCTGTGGACGCGAGTCATGCACCAGCGAACTGTCTTACGGCTCGAACAGACTCGCCTGCCGTTTCTGATTGCGCTCAGCCGCCAACAGGACCGGCTGAACAACAACAAAACGTCGATCCGCTGTGATGCCTATGACGCGCAGTCCGGCGATTTGATCGGTGCCAACGAACACATCCTGCCGACCCGCTTCGTACAATCGCAGCTCGATGTCTCCGCCAGCCGGCTCACACTTCGAGGAACTCACACCAACGTGACGCTCGACTTCGGCAAAGAGCGGCAGAGTGTCGGCAGAGAGAGCGAATAGTTATTTGTCGCGGTCGGTTTCCAGCGAGCGTTGGCCATCGCTGAGGTTTCGTGGAGTACGATTTCATCGTGCTCGGTTTTGGGCACGTTGGAAACGTGCCCCACGTTTTCAATAACGTTCATTATGGTGCTTTATGGAATCCCCCAACTCACGCGGCGAGCTTGTGCTACTCGGCACTGGAACCAGCGTTGGCGTGCCGATGATTGGCTGCGACTGCTCGGTCTGCACGTCGTTGAATCCCAAGAATCATCGCACGCGGACGGGAGTGGCCGTGAAGACGGCTGGCGGGGTGTTTCTCATCGACACGCCGCCGGAGTTGCGATTGCAGTTGGTCCGTGAGCGGATCGGGATGGTCGAAGCGGCGGTCTACACACACGCGCATGCCGATCACATCTTTGGGCTGGATGATCTGCGGATCTGCGGTTGGAAACTCGCGCGGCCGATTCCGTTGCTGTGCGAAGAACCGGTCGAGCGGCAGATTCGAGCGGCGTTCGGTTACGCGTTTGAGCCTCCGTCACAAGACCTGCATCCCGGCGCGATTCCGAAACTGGAGTTCGTTCGAATTGGGACTGAACCCTTTGAGTTGCTCGGTCAGCGAGTGCAGCCGATTCGCTTGTTGCATGGCCGCTTGCCGGTGCTGGGCTATCGCATCAATGACGTCGCGTTTTGCACCGACGTGAGCAGCATTCCGGAGGAAAGCTGGCCGTTGTTGGAGGGTCTCGACACGCTGATTCTCGACGCCCTGCAAGACAAGCCGCATCCGACGCACTTCGGAATCGCGCAAAGTTTGGAAGTAGTTGAGCGTGTGAAGCCGCGACGGACTTATTTCACGCACGTGTCGCATAAGCTCGACTATGAACTGACGAATGCGCGCTTGCCGAGCGGAGTTGAACTGGCCTACGACGGTCTGCGGGTTCCGCTGTGAGGGAAGCGATTCAACAACTAGCACGACGCGCAAGCGAGTGGTCAAATTGTTCGTAAAACAGACCACAAGCTTGCGCGTCGTGCGGGAAGCTTGAGCGACGGGGAATGTCATGCCGAATCACGATCTGGAAATGCTGACGTATCTCAAGCTGGCAGAACTCTCGCAGCGGAAGCAGAACGTGTTGGGCCGCGACAAACTGCTGGTCTTGGCCGGTGCCGCAGCATGTGCAGCGGGTTGTTTATCCGTCGCGGAACGCTGCCGAGCAATTCTTTTGCAGCATCAGCCACGTCATCAATTGGTGCGTTACGCGAGCTTCGCGGACGCCATGCGCAGCGAGGAGTTCGTTCCCTTGATGAAGCGGTTGAAAAAACTTTGTTCGTTCGAGCAGGCGGAGTTTCTGGCTCGGCAATGGAATCTGATTGACGATGCCGAAGCGGAGTTGTCGCCGTCGGAGATTGAAGCGGCCGCGTTCGCGTTGTTGGCGAGCATGTGAGTTGGCGAAGCCGGAGATACGTAGCCGTCACGCTCCGCGTGACGAGCCGAGTGTCGCTTGACTCTGTTCGCGAATTGATCCCAGGGACGCTCGGCTCATCACGCGGAGCGTGATGGCTACGTAAGCTCGCCGCTATCGCGGCGTCTCATCGCTCAGGCCGCGTCAGCCGGCTTCGGGGCGATCTTCTTGGTCCCTTTGCCGTGACGCGCTTTGAGGTCGAACAGGCCGAAGATTTCTGACGCACTCAGGCTCAGCGAGGTGTTCGTGTTAGTTCCGTCGCCCAGGATTGCACGGAACAAGTCTCGCTTTTCGTTGAGGACTTTGTCGATCCGCTCTTCGATCGTGTCTTTGCAGATGAACTTGGTAACGATCACCTGCGACTTCACACCGATACGGTGAGCTCGATTGATCGCTTGGTCTTCGATGGCCGGGTTCCACCAGCGATCGAAGAGGAAAACATAGCCGGCAAATTGCAGGTTGAGGCCGACCGCTCCGGTGCCGTAGCTCATCAGCAACAGGTGCGCCTTCGGGTCTTCTTTGAATTGCTTGAGGATCGGCTCGCGTTGTTTGTGGGGGACGCCGCCGTGATAGACCAGGCTGCCGCATTCGCGCGGCAGGCGTGCGACGAGCCAGTCGATGGTCTTGGTCCATTGGCTGAAGAGGATCGCTTTGCCGCCGCAGGCCGCGATCTCTTCCATGTCCGCCGCGAGCCGTTCGAACTTCACGCTCTCGCCGGTGAGCGGGTCGAAGTTCGTGATCTGCTTCAGCCGCAAGACCAACTCAAAAACGTGCTGCACCGTCGCTTGATCGCCCATCTCGTTGAGATGGATGACGCCGTCTTTCTCGGCGGTTTGATAAGCGTCCTTTTGAGCGGGGGTCAGTTCGAGAATCTCGTCACGATCGAGCCGTGGCGGCATGTCTTTCATCACGAGGTCTTTGGTCCGTCGCAGAATGAAGTCGCGCGACAACCGCTGCATTTGCTTCAAGTCGGGCGTGCCCCCTTTCGGAATGACCGTCATGTACTCGAACAGCGTGTGCAATTCTTCGGGGCGATTTTCGATCGGCGTTCCGGTCAGCGCCCAACTTCGTTTGCGCGGGATCGACCGCGCCGTCTCCGAAGTACAGGAGTTGCGATTTTTGATGCGCTGCGCCTCATCCAACACGACGAGATCAAACTTCGGCCGCTCGTCGTCGAGCATGTCGGCCCAGTCGCGAACCATCAGTTCGTAATTGGCCAACAGGATCGGCGCGGGCATCTGCCACAGCATTCGTCGCCGAGCGGCGTCCCCTTCGAGCACCGTCAGCGGCAGTTCTTCGGCCCACGCTTTGAACTCGCGCTGCCAGTTCGGGATCAGTGGCTTCGGGCAGATGAGCAACACTCGCCGCACATGCCCCGCTCGCAGCAGCAGCCGGATCGCCGTGATGGTCTGCATGGTCTTTCCCAAGCCCATCTCATCCGCCAGCAATGCTTGCTTCTGCGAAAACAACCAAGCGATCCCTTCGTACTGAAACGGAAACGGCTCGAACGGCATGATCAGTTCTTGCCCGGCGAGCATCGTCTGCAACGGCGGCTGCAACAGATAGAACAACCGGTCTTCGAGCGAGATCGCATCTGCGGGCGCTTTCAGCCGAGTCTTCTTTTTCTGCGTTGGATCGACTGGCTCTGCGAGATCATCTGGATTGAGCGACGCCTGTGCCTTCGGCCCCTCAAGTGTCTGCAGATCGTCTCGTTCTGCGGGCTCGCTCGGCTTCGGCTGAAACTCAAAGCCCAGCGGAAACATCAGCCCGACCGTCGGCACTTTCGACCAATGCGGCTTCCAGGACGGCTGCAAACCGGCTCGTTTGTCGAACAGGGAGAGCGTCTGCGTTTCGATGGACGGCCAACGCCGCAGCGCGCCGTTCATGCCCGACGAAAAGATGTCGGCTGAAATCTCGGTTGATACCGAAATCAGCTCCGGCGATCGGATTTCATCTTGCACCGTCGTTAGTACCGGCAACATGGAACGTCCAATGCTTTGTTATCGATCCTGTTCACGGACGGGTCTCGCAATCGGCACAATTTGATGATCGGCAATTCGTTCAATCGCATACGCAAGTCGTTCATGGGCGCGCATCGCCCGTCACCCTACGGCCATCCAAATAGATGCTCGACGCAATCGCAATCAGAATTAATCCGGCCATCACGCCTCCTCGCTTTGGGAGATCACGCCGCTGACTTCATTGTCTCCTGCAATGCCTCGCGGACACGTTCGAGTGGTTCGAGCAGATCGGCATCTGTGGCGATCTCTTTCGCCATTTTCTCAAACGCTTTGAGATCGACCTCGAACTCTGCATGAAGTCGAAATTGCAGCTTGCCAATTTGCAGCTTCTGTCCCTCGCCGCCGCGCCATTTCTCCCACTCGCGATCGACAACACACGCGACCGGCAGCGACACATGCGGCCGCGAATCCAGCATCTCCACGCGGTCGGTCAGCACGAAATGCGGTTTGACTCCGATCCGCTCTAACAGCGTTTTGCTCAGCAATTCCCCCAGCAGAAACGGAACCAGCGTCGGACCATACAACATCTCTTGAGTCCGATTCGGCTTCACCGGAGCCGTGCATTGAAACTCCAACGGCCGGCCAAAACGGTTCGTGACCAACAATCCGGCAACGTGGCCGCGGTCGTTGAGCTGAACGGCGGTCAAAAAGCCTAGTCGAAGTTGATCGTTTGCAGCGGTCGTCATGCTCGTTCCATCGACCGCTCGCGACTCAACCTGCAAGTGTTGTCGTTGCCGCTCCGCCAAATTACGCGACCGGCACAGTTTCGCCGACCATGACCGATGCTCCGCGTTTGATTGATACAGTCGCGTCCGCCACCGATCGAATGAAAGCTCTGCCGATTCGATGTCCTCCACAAGCAGGGCTGTTCTTGCGGTTTGCATAAAATTTAATGGCGGTTCCCGTGTCAGATTCCGCGACTGTCAGAGTTACTCTTTTGCAGTCTGATGAAACTCGATCCCGTCCATCATTTTGGTCGCACAATGGCTCAAAGGGCGACAATGCACGAGACGCCGCGAACACGTCCGAGCTTGTTGCTGAGTCTGCGTGGCGAGCGAGATGAGCGGGCATGGGCAGAATTCTTGCTGCTGTATGAACCGCTGGTGCTGCGGCTGATGCGACGGCGCGGGTTACAGGAGAGTGACGCTCGTGACACGACGCAGCAAGTGTTACTGCGGATCAGCGGGGCGATCGAGCGTTATCAACCCGATGGAGCAGAAGCGTCATTTCGGCGGTGGTTGTTTCGAATTGCTCGGAACGTGGTCGTCACTTTCTTGACTCGCAAGTCGCGGCAAGCGGAGTCGTGGGATGATCGGCAGATCGCGGATGTGTTGGATGCGACGCTGGTAGACAGTGCCGAGTCAGACGTGTTCGATCAGGAGTATCAACAGCAAGTGCTCGCCTGGGCGACCGAGCAAGTGCGGCGCGAATTTCGTGACTCAACGTGGCAGTCGATTTCCTCGAACCGAGCAACGATCCCGCGATGTTGGGACGGCTGGGCGAATACGAAATCCTGAAGGTCATCGGCTGCGGGGGCATGGGTGTTGTGCTCAAGGGGTTTCAGAAGGAGTTGAATCGGTACGTGGCGGTGAAGGTGCTCGCTCCGCATTTGGCGATGAGCGGTGCGGCTCGGCGGCGGTTTGCGCGGGAGGCTCAGGCGACGGCGGCGATTGTGAATCCGCATGTGATGGCGATTCACTCGGTCAACGCGAGTGCGAAGCGGCCGTATCTCGTGATGCCGTTCGTCGCGTGTGAGTCACTGCAACAACGGCTCGATCGACAAGGACCGCTGGATGTGAAGGATGTATTGCGGATTGGCCTGCAAGCGGCGAGCGGGTTGGCGGCGGTACGCGCAGGGTTTAGTCCATCGCGATGTGAAGCTGGCCAACATCCTGCTGGAGACCAGCGTCGAGCGTGTGATGCTCACCGACTTCGGTTTGGCTCGCGGGTGGATGATGCGACGTTGACTCGGACGGGGATCATTGCCGGCACGCCGCAGTACATGTCGCCGGAGCAGGCCAACGGCGATGCGGTCGATCATCGTTCGGACCTCTTCAGTCTCGGCAGCGTGTTGTATGCGATGTGTACCGCTCGGCCGCCGTTCCGAGCGGAGACGACGTTCGGCGTGCTGCGTCGCATCCGCGAAACGTCGCCGAGCCCGATTCGCGAGATCAACGCGGACATTCCCGAATGGCTCGAACGGATCGTGCTGAAGCTGCTGTCGAAGTCGCCAGACGAACGCATCGCCTCGGCGACGGAGATCGCGACGTTGTTGGAATGACTCAGAAGATCCATGTTTTTGAATCCCATTTTCATTGCGACAAGGATGCGTTTACTCCGAAGGAGTTGTGTCACATAGCCCAGGGTTGCGAGCGCAGCGAGCTACCCTGGGAAAACGATTCAACGAGCCCATATACCCCATAAGGAGCTCAACTCATTTCCGTGGAGAATGAACTCCAAAGAATCGTCATCGAGTCAACGCCGTATCCGACCTCTCCCGGTTCCGACAAATCGGCGGAATCTGACAACAAGGACTCCACGCGAAATCTGGCCATCCCGGCGGTCCACATCCAAAAGCTCATCGACGACTACCGAAAGAGGGCGAAGGGACCGAAGCCGGAAGGTCAGGCCCTTTCGCAGCCAGCGAAAGACGACTTTCCGTTGAACGCAGATCGCGCCGCCACGCTGATCGTGGAAAAGCTCGGAGTGAATCACGTCAACTCGGTACTGCGTCAACTTGGCAAACTGGATTTGGGCGATAATGTTGAGCGAGCCACGATGGCGATTCTTTCGGCGATGGAGTTTCACGACCCGACCGTCGCGCCTCCGTACTTTGGAAATATGCCACCTAGCTATTTCGCCATCGAGACTTTGAAAACGTTGCCTCGTTTCAGCACAGGCTTCCCGCGCGAGCGAGTCCGACAGCTCATCGTCGATGCCTTAAGCGATACGCACATCGACGTCGCGCTCACCGCCGCACAACTGGTCTCGGACATGCTCAATGAGTTGCCGGACTTGGACGTGAAGGCTCGGCTGGTCGATGTGCCGACGAAGATCGTCGAAGAGAAGTTTCACGACGCCACAGCGAGTCCTGCGCAACGCGGCCAAGCACTCCGCCTCTTGTCCAAACTGCGCGACCGATCCGCCCCAGCAGTGCCGATGTTGATCACGCTGCTGAAGTCGAGCGATGTCGAATTCACGAAACCAGAGAACGAAAACACTCGACGCAGCCTGGATGTTTTCACGCGAGAGCGAGTGATCCTGACACTGGCAGCCATCGGCCCTCCCGCGAAGGACGCATTGCCGATTCTGGAAGCGGAACTCGCCGTGCTCGACAAGCAGGCGAAAGAAGACGCCCTCCTTTGGAGAGCCACTGGATCGCGATTCCGAGAGACCATCGGCAGCACTCCCGCGTCCATGTTGCGAATCGCCTCCGATCCATCAAAGGCGAGTCACGAGGCACCCTCTTCCAACCACCCAATTGAAGATCCAAGTCACTAACGAATTCCCGGTATGCCGATCTCGCCCCCACTGATCCCGTGTCGGTGGAGCGCTGACTGGAGGCTAACCGAGGCTCGACATTCGTGTCCGCCCCCGCCGACCAGGGTTCGGTAGGGGCGAGTCAGTCGCACCTGCAATCCGTTAGTGTCAGGAAAATCCAAGATCGGTCAGGAGTCAGTCGATTCAAAGTTCCTTGGGCCGCCACACTTTACGGAGCTCTCCTCGAGTTTCCAGCGTCAGTTCGTTCCAGTCATCAATCGGAATCACGACGTGAGCGAGTGCCGCTGTTGGAAACTCATCCTGACTTCCCGTCAGCCGTGACAGCCAATCCTCAAGCCCGGGATTATGACCGACCACCAAAACGGCATCAATCCGATGGGGAATCTGCGAAACAATGGCGACGAACGTTTGCGGCTCCGCGTGATACAGGTCCGAGTCTTCCTCAATAGTTCCACCAAACTCCATCGCCTCAGCAACCAACGCCGCCGTGTCTCGCGCGCGAACGGCGGTCGAGGTCAGCACGTGATCGGGAACAAGTCCCTGATCCACCAGCAGGCGACCCATTTGTGCGGCCGCGTTCCTTCCGCGTTTCTTCAATGGACGGTCATGATCGGCCAGCGCGGCATCCTGCCAACTCGACTTGCCGTGGCGGAGAAGCAGTAATGTTTTCATAGGAACTCACCTTCAACTGCATTATTCATGGCCGCGATGTCACCCGAAGCGTCAGCGAGGGCATCGTCACAGTTCGCCCTCGCTGACGCTTCGGGTGACATCGCGGCTCACCGCGTCCTCGATGAGTAGTCCATGACTAATCCATGGTTTAGCCATTCTCTGCGATCCGCGCTTTCACCAACTTCCGCACCAGGGCAACCGGCAGGGGTTTGTCCGGAGTAAAGCGAATGGTCCCTTTGCTGGTGTCGTAGTTCTGGAGTTCGTCTTGGTGATGCTCCACCGTGGAGCCGCTCATGAGGTAGAACGCACAATGCTTCGCGGTCGCGCCAATGGCCACCAGATTCTTCCCGTGAAGTCGAAACGCGGCGAGCCCGTAGTTGATGCACTCTTCCGCCTTCGGCGCTGTCGCTCGAATAGTCTTGCGAAGTTTCTCCAGCGCAGCTCGCTGGACATCGCTCAAAGAGGCGAGGTACTCGTCGATGGTCTTGGGTTTAACTGTCATGGTTTGAATTCCCAGGTGAGATCAACGGCTCGTTTTTCGTCGATTCTGCGTCAGTCATAACGCCCCGATGATGCCTCGCAAAATCCACAGCGGAATTACCTCGCGTTCAACCAATGGATGCTTTTGTCAGATAAACCAATGGGGAAGCAATCGGTTAAGGCAGGAAGAGTTTTACACCCTTTTGGTCCAATGGGACGTGCCAGAATCACGGGCATTGGCGGCCCCGACTCGGACTTTCCGCCAGCGTTCGAGCCATTCGTCGAGCGTGAGATTGGACGTTGCTCCACTTTCGAGCAGGCGTTCGTGGGCGAGAACTTCCGCGAGGTTGATCAGTTCGTCGGGCGAGCGAGTCTCGCGATGGTTCAGGTCATCCAGTGTGAGGACGTAGGCGGCAATGCCCTTGCTGGCGTGTGTGCCGCCGATCATGGCGAAGCGGCCGTCTGGGCTGACCTTCAGCAGGCGGCTGCCCCCGTATTGATAGGCCATCTTGAGATCGAGTTGTCGGCGCGGCAGCAGCAGTCGCGACTGTCGCCAATCCCACACTTCAAAGGCTCCCCAATTCGTGGCCAACAGGAGTTCGTTGTCGGAGGAGATGTCGCTGGCCGTGCAGACGCCGTTCTCGAGAGGCAGCCGAATCGGCGGGAAGCGCTCACGTCCCGTTTCGGCGTCGCGAACGAAGATCTCGCCGCGAGTCGTGAACGTGATGAGGGCCGCTCCGTCAGGCGACCAGGTCACTCTCACAAAGCGGGTTCAGAACTCATGGCCCCAAGGCCAGTCCTTGTGAGTCAGCTCGTGCTGGCGGCGACCATCATGAGTGTCGAAGACCAGCAGCGTTCCGTTCTCGCACAGCACGGCGACCTGCGGCTGTCCCGGTCGCGCGGCAACGCTTTGCGGCGGAGCGGGAAGTTCGATCGGCGGCTGTTGCAACTGTCCGGTGGCGACATCGTAGAAGGACAAGATTCCGGAGTTATCCTTCTGTGAGACGACTGCGACCGAACGCTGATCCGCACACAAACCCGAATCGACGATGTTGTCGAGGCGAATGGCCGGGCCGGCAGCCTGTCCGCTTTCGACTTTCAGGACCGACACCTCATTCAAGGTAGGGGTGGGGTTGGGCATCGCGTGCCAGCGGCCGCGAGTCACCAGTTCGCCGTCGAAGCTGGGACGCGGTCGCCATTGAGCAGGCTCCCAACCTGGCGCGGGAATCTGCATCGCGTTGGCAATTGGTCGCCGCCAGACACCCACGACATTGAGATCGGCGACGGCGAAGAACGCTCCGTCCGCCGAAAACACACAACGGTCAGCCGACTGCAACTGTGGAATCTTGACGGGGGCGGACTGGTCCCCCGGCGAAGCTCGCTCATAGGCGAACCAGTCGAGCGCGCGTGAATCGGCTCGTCACGTAGGAAGCGCTGCAAGTCGTCCGCCAACTCACCAGCGGCTTGATAGCGAGCGGCTGGGTCAACCTCGATTGCCTTGTGCAGGATCGTGACGAGATCGCGTGGCACGGCGGCATCAATCGGGCCGAAGGCCGGTGCCTCAGCACGGAGCCGTCGTTGCAAGAGTTCGTCGCGATCCGCCGTATCAAAGGCCTGTTGCAGTGTCACCAACTCCAGCAGCGTGAGGCCGAGACTGAAGACATCGCTGCGTGCGTCGGCCTTGCCTCGCAAGTTTTCAGGAGCCATGTATCGCAGCGTTCCCAGCACATCCCCTTGCTCCGTGAGCGTGCCGTCCTGGCTCTCTGTGACCAGCTTCGCGAGACCGAAGTCCGTGAGCCACGGCGTCCCCTGCTCATCAATCAAAATGTTGGACGGCTTCACATCGCGATGCAGCACCCCCCCCGCAAATGCGCGTAATGCAGAGCGTCGGCCATTTCTTGACCGACTCGCGCCGCGAATGCAGATCGCTCCCCCACCTCGTTTATTGATCCTCAGATTGATATTCGCGCGTCATAGCCTTAGCGGGAGGTGGGTGTGTTTGAAGAGTCCGCGAAGCAATTTTTGGTTGGATGCGATGTCAGCGAATGTCTCGGCGGCGGTGTTGTGCAATTCGGCGGTGTCGTCGGGGCAATAGTTGGCCAAGCCGTTGGTTTTACTATGT
>JANNDA010000052.1:0-2071 GCA_031387195.1 Planctomyces sp.
CTGCCGAAACCCTGCTTCGCTTGCTCCCGCGACCGCCAGACTGACGCCGAACAACTTGCCGACGACGCCCGATCGCTTGAAGCGTAGGATGGGGTGCGGAAAATGGGGTTAAACAACTCAACAATGACCGCGAGCGGTATAAAACAGGCGGCCCGCCTGTTCGTTTTCCCGGCTCGCCGCCATTTCACTGGCGCGGAACTCGGATGACAAACTTTGTGCCGCGGCCCAGTTCGCTGAAAACCTCGACTGTTCCACCGAAGACCTGCACCCAGTGTTTGACGATCGACAGGCCCAAGCCCGTACCACCGAGTTCTCGTGAGCGGGCCTTATCGACTCGGAAAAAACGCTCAAACACACGCGACTGATGCTGTTTGGGAATCCCGATGCCGGTGTCTTCGACTTCGATCACGGCGCGGCGTTCGTCGTGACGCCAGCGCACGGTGACGCTTCCCTTCGCGGCAGTGTACTTGATCGCGTTGTCCACAAGATTGTTGAGGACCGTCAACAGGCCCTCTTCGTCCGCCCACACGACCACTTCGGTCGGCGGCGGTTCGACGATCAACGAGACACCCTTTGACGTCGCGACGGCTTGATGTTCGTCAATGCAAACACGCACGATCTCGGCAACCGATACCGGCAACAGTTCGTAGGCCTCCTCGGCCGATTCGATTCGCGCGAGGCTCAGCAAATCGAGGATCAAGCGGTGTAACCGGTCGGCTTGTTCGTCGATCCGTTGGAGGAATTTGCGATTGATGTTCGGGTCATCGATCGCACCGTCGAGCAGCGTTTCCGTGTAAGCCTGGATCGTCGTCAGCGGGGTCTTTAGCTCGTGCGACACATTGGAAACAAACTCCCGCCGCAAGTTTTCCAACCGGCGCAAGTGGCTAACGTCATGCAGTACGAGCACGGCACCCGGCGGCGGCTCGCCCGGCAGCGGCGAGGCGATCAAGGCCACGATCGCGTTCGTGCGCGGGATTTCATACTCGACTCGCTCGGGAACCCGGCCCGCCAATACTTCTTCGACCACTTTCTGAATGCGCGGATGCCGAGCCGCCTCAAACAGCGAACGCCCAGCGGCACGAAATGTGGGGACATCCAGCAACGGTCCCGCCGCTTGATTCGCGTACAAAATTCGCTGCCGAGCATCAATCACAACGACGCCTTCAATCATCGAGCCCAGCACCGTTTCCATCAGCTCGCTGTTCTCGTCCCGCTCACGCCGGTTCGATTGAAGCTGCTCCCAGCGTCGAGCGAGTTCGCGGCTCATCGTGTTGAACGCGGCCGCGAGTGTGCCGATCTCATCGCGATTCGGCACGATCACTTCCTGATGCACATCCCCCGCTGCAATCGCCTGCGCCGCCTGAGTCAGCGTCTCCAACGGTTTGACCAATCGTCGAGCCAACCAATACGTCGCCATCAAGGCCAGCAACGTCACAATCGCGGTCGTCCCGCCGACCAGCCGAGCCGTCGCATTCAAGCGAGCGTCAAACGGCTTCCACGGCAGCGCGACTCGCACGAAACCACGCAGTTGTTCGCGAGAACCGACACGTACTGCGCAGTACTGGAAATCCTCATGAACCGAACTGCTCAAACGAAGTTTGAATCCGACTCCGTCCGTCACCGCCAATTCGATCTCCGGTCGATCGCGATGATTCTCTAACTGCCGCGCATCCGTCGCCGAATCTGCCAGCACGGTCCCATCCGGTTGAATGAGAGTCAGTCGAGTCCCAATTTGTTTCCCCAACGCCTCCAGCTTCGGCTGCCAGACTGAACGCAGCTCTTCAACCGGCGCATCGGGTGACTCCCACGCCGACTCTGCCAGCAACTGCACCACGATCGCCTCGTCGCGCAATCGTTCCTGAACCTCCGCCTCAACTGCCTCTCGCTGCCGTCCCAAGAAGACAACCACAAATGCGATCGCCGCCATCACCGTCAACGCGGAGTAGCTCAGAAACAGTCGCCAAAAGAGACGTGATGACCACATGACAAACTCACGACCACGCGCTGAGGAATTCCAATTGACTATGCATCGACTCGGCGGTCATGCTGGCCATGAGCCGCAACAGCCGAC
>JANNDA010000465.1:0-2079 GCA_031387195.1 Planctomyces sp.
ACCCATTGCTGCGCCGCCATCGATCCAGCGGCGAATAAGTTCCACTTCTTGGTCGCTCAACGGATCTTTTTTCTCTGGCGGCATCTCGCGCTGGTGAACCATCTCGAAGAGCAAACTCTTCGCCGAGTCACCCGGCACGACGACAACTCCCGACTCGCTCCCCTTCCGAATCCCGGCCGCCGTGTGCAGAGCCAACTCCCCCTTCTGTACCTCCGGCCCGTGACACCGAAAGCATTTTGCTTTGAGCAATAGACGCACGTCGTTCTCAAATGAGACTCGTTCTTTCGGCGTCTCATCCGCCCAAACCAAACCGCTGCCGCAGCAGAGCACGGCGAGAACTCGAACGAGCGTGTGATGCCAATGACTCATGGATCTCTCTCGACACGGTTGAATCAAGACGCGAACGGAATAGCGGCAACGTAACCCGAAGCGTCAGTGAGGGCGAACGCTTCCAGACACTCCGTCGGACAAAATCGAAATGTCGTCGGTGCCACCGCTCAATCAACTCTTGCGGATGCTCCACGGAATTCGGACGATCTTCTTCGCAGAAAACGCCGAGCGGCAATTCACCACAGGTGAGAAACTATGAAAAATCCTTTTCCCGGTATGAACCCTTATTTGCAGCAGCGATGGAGTGACTTTCATGCGAGCTTCACCGTGGCGATTCGTGACAAATTAAATCAATCGTTACCGGAAGACATGGAAGCGCGCGTTGAAGAAAGCATCACGGTGGATTTCGCGAGCGAGCGACGCACGATTTACCCCGACGTCACTGTCTTTGAACACGAGGGTGAATCATCGGTTGTCAGCGCAGCGGTATCGTCAGTAGCCGTCGCAGAGCCAACAGTCGTCATGCTGCGTGACGATCCGCGTACCGAACGGCACATTGAAATCATCGACTTGAGCACCGGCGGTCGAGTCATTACGGCCATCGAACTCCTGAGTCCGGCGAACAAGACCATTGAGGGGCGCGAGACCTATCGGAGAAAGCAGGACGAGTTCATCGGTGCTCGTGTCAATCTCGTGGAAATCGACCTCGTTCGCGGCGGTCACTTCGCCTTGGCGATTGCCGAGCGCAAGCTGCCGCGCAATTGCCGCACTCCGTACCTCATTAACGTTCGCCGTGCCATACGCCGTGCCGAAGCCGAACTCTATCGCCTGCCGCTCAGCGATCCGCTCCCCAACATCCGCGTGCCGTTGCGCCCCACCGACAGCGATGTCGTCCTGCAACTGCAACCGCTGCTTGATGAATGCTATGAGCGAGGCCGCTATCGAATGAACTACCAACAACCGCCCGATCCGCCGTTGACTCCCGACGAAGACGCTTGGGCTGATCAACGGCTGCGCGAGCAGGGATTAAGGCCGGGCCACGCCTCTCCGCTCGCCTGATTCCAACCCGCCTGCAATTGTGGTTCATCCGACTAAAACATAGCGCGGCGAAGCCGCAAAATTAACCCGAAGCGTTAGCGAGGGCGGGCGCTCCAAGAGACATTGAATTCATCGCTTTGAGAAGCGTCCGCCCTTGCTAACGCTTCGGGTTAATTGTTGAGCACCGGACGGCTTCAACTGCCCCAAACGATGTAGTCTGTTGACATTCGCCGTGATGGCTTGAGACTGTGCGTCCCAGATTGCGGAACCTTTTGCGAGTTGAACCCTGACATGCTTGAGTTAGAACTTCTGCCTGCCGAACCTGCACCGCAGCCGACCACGACGGTGAAGCGCCGCTTGCCGAGTTGGCTCAAACGGCCGATGCCGCAGCCGGGCATGGCCTATACCAGCGGCGTGATTTCCGATCTGCGTTTGGAAACCGTTTGCGAGAGCGCCAAGTGTCCGAACCGCACGGAATGTTGGTCGAAGCAGACCGCGACGTTCATGATCTTGGGCAACGTCTGCACGCGGCCCTGCGGGTTTTGTTCGGTGCCGAAGGGGAAGACCGAAGCGTTGGAAATTGACGAGCCGGAACGAGTCGCTGAAGCGGCCGAGCGGCTGGGGTTGAAGTACGTCGTGATCACTTCGGTCACGCGCGATGATTTGCGAGACGGCGGGGCCGAGCACTTTTACCGCTGCGTGCTGGCGGTG
>JANNDA010000483.1:0-1808 GCA_031387195.1 Planctomyces sp.
GCGGAGCAGAGCGTTGTTCCCAAATCAGACGTTATTCCGCCAATTTTGAATTTTGCGGTGCCTGACCCCCGACCGTTAACCACCCAACGAAACGCGAGTCACGGCAATCTGTCCGCCAAAGCAGACATCGACATCGCGTCCCGGCGTGCGCGGGCGATTGCGATAAACGCCTCGGTAATGCAAGCGGCCATCAAGGTGCTCGTACCGAACGTCGTGCCGATTCACATCGAGCGAGCATTCGACCAAGTCTGGTTCCGGATGCGGCGGTTCCCAGATCGGGAGATTCACGTTCCAAAATCCCAATTCCAACGGCGGCGCGTCGAGCAATTGAGTCAACACGCGACGCAACAAGCTCGCACGAGGAGTCCAATTCACCGCATCTTTGCGACCGACATACTGCGACAGCGCGATCCCCGGAGTTCCCAGCAACAACCCTTCGCGCACCGCCGCGACGGTTCCCGACATGTAAACATCGACTCCCAAATTCCCGCCGTCGTTGACTCCCGACAACACCCAATCGACTCCTGGACTGAGATGCTGCAACGCCACTCGCACGCAATCGGCTGGAGTCCCATCGCAGGCAAACCGCGCCGGAGCCACTTCGGTCAACGACAGCGGTCGTTCGTTGTTGACCTGATGCCCGCAACCGGACCGAACTCCGTCGGGCGCGACGACGATCACGTCGCCGAATTCCGCCGCGACCTCCGCCAGCAGTTGCAGTCCGGGAGCCGTGATCCCGTCATCGTTGGTCAACAGAAACTTCATCGCGTTTGCTTTCGGTGTGGTCGGTGTTTCGCGCGGCGATCAGTGCGCTTTTCATGAGAATGATGGGACTTGCGAACGACGAGAATCTCATCAGTCCCATTCATCCCATCATTCTCATGTGTCCCATCAAACAAACACATGACCGCCCCGCTCGCCTGAATGTGACACGCAGCCATTAAATGGTAACGGTGCCCCCGCGCGATGCGAGCCTCAGTGCAACACCGCGAGTCGGTGAAGAAATCGTAGAACAGGCGGCTCGCCTGTTTGCTTTGTCTGAAGAAATTAAGCAGGCGAGCCGCCTGCTCTACGAAAAATTCACGGCCCCTCATGACGCTCGACCAACTCCATCGAGTCCCCTAACTTTCCGCCCCATTGAATCCATGAATTCACCACGTCTTGAAAGAGAACTGCCATGAGCGAGCGAATTGTGATGCGTACGGGAGAAGCCTTGGTCGAAGCCGCACCGGCCTGGTCGGCGGCGGAGCCAGAAGTGATCATCGGCGAACTCGACGGCCCGGTCGGGTACGCGATTGCCAACTTGATCGGCGACCAAACCAAAGGCCACTCGCGCGTCTTTGCGATTCTGAATTGCGACGTTCAAGTCCGCCCGGCGACCGTGATGGTCAGCAAGGTTACCGTCAACAACGAGAAGTACACGAACATCCTGATGGGGACCGTGCAAGCGGCGATCGCCAACGGAGTGCTCGACGCTGTTCGTGCCGGCGACATCCCGAAGGAGAAGGCCAACGACCTGGGGATCATCGTCTCGGTGTGGCTCGACCCCAGCGTGGTCAACGTCGAGATCGATCACAACATCCTGTTTCAAACCCACCGAGCGGCCATCGCCAAAGCGATCCACAAAGCCATGCACTGCGAACCATCCATCGACTGGCTCTTGGAAAACCAAGACAAGGTCACGCACTGCTTCCACCAAATGGCCCTCGACAGTCAGATTTGAGTGTCGTCTTTCGCTCCGAGGCTGTGATTTTATGTGGGATAGGCTTCCAGCCTGTCGTGTTTCACGGGGAATTCGACAGGCTGGA
>JANNDA010000497.1:0-3017 GCA_031387195.1 Planctomyces sp.
GATCGAACTCGTCTTCGTTGTCATCATTAACGACATCGTCGAGCGCTTCGCGTCGATGACTTGTTGTCATGGACGCTGGCAGGACCGCCTGTTTCATCCGAGAGGTCAGCGGCGGCTTGGCCTCAACGTTGGAACGTGAGCTGGTCGAGATCGGAACAACACGGTTGGCCCGGGCCTCTGGTTCCGGCGGAGCGACTGCATCGACTAAGACCAAGTCATTTTCGTTGTTGAGTGATCCCTTCTCGAATTGCACGTTCTTCACCGCGACAGCGTACTCCGCACGTGACTGGTAATAGCGGATCTCTGCCTCAACCACGCGGCGTTGTGAGTCGAGCAAACGGTCCACATCGACGGGCAAGCCGTTCTCTTCCTCGGCCTCCAAAGAACTCAGAACCTCTTTCGAGGCGATGTAACGATTCAAATTATTTTGGCACGACTCGTAGGCACGAACCGCATCGGCCAACGCATTGCTCAAGTCATGGACGACATCCCGTTCTTGCTCGCGTTGAATCGCTCGCTCATGACACAGCGCCAATTCGGCATTCGCGATGGCAGCATGACCCTGACGGAAGCCGATGGGCATCGACATTTCGACGCCGACCATCCATTCCTGATGGTCCAGTGTGGCCAGGTTTCCGATCGACGAGTCGGGTTTGCCGCCGCTCTGTGTACCTTTAGCGATGAAGGCGTCGCCGAATCCGCGCAGGCGGTAACGGCCAACGGCATCAACAGTCGGCAGAATGAAGTTTTGCGAAGCGAGTAATTCCATTTCACGACGTCGGACTTTGAGTTGCTGGCGTCGCAGTTCCGGACGTCGAGTCAACGCTTCAGTCATAACCGTGTCCCAGTCGTAAATTACTTCGGCCTCGTTGGGATCTTCGTTGGGGCGGAGAAGTTGACCGTCACTGATCGGCAGACCAATCATCAGCCGCAAGCGTCGCTCACAAACCTGTACGCCACCGTTTGCTCGCAGTGTTCCGCCGGTGCTGCCGTTGCGTGTTTGCGTTCCCTGCAGCAATCGACCAGTCAACGAATCATCCACTTCACTCTTGAAGCGATAGTACTGCTCGCGGGCCTGTGCCTCGCGAGAGGCCGAGACTCCTTCCGCTTCGACTTGAGCTTTGATCTTGCGCCAAGATTCGAGTGAGCTGTTCATGGCTCGGCGGCGTGCATCGAGTTCTCGATACGAGTAGTACAAGTCCCAATACGTGTTGACGACGTTGCTCACGTAGTCACGAATGGCCATCTCGAAATCGTTCTGATTGATATCGGTGTTGACGCGAGCAATCAGGATTCCGTTGTACTGACCGACCGTCGCAGTCGGTCCGGCAATGCGGTTGTATTGCAGTCCTGCTCCTTGGAAGAGCGGCTGGCGAACTTCGGTTTCGAGGTACGAGTTCCACGCGCCGTTGAAGATGTTTCCGGGCGCATTGTTTTGATCGCTGTCGGAAACTCCCCGCAGCGTCATCGTCGAACCGATCGCCGACTTCTTGGAGAGTTCGGTTTTGTATTCGTGATAATCTTGCAGATAGGAATTCACACCACCGGCAAAGAACGAGTTGTTGTAGATCCGGTCGTTGCGGTTGAAGGTTGCTGACCCTCGCAACTGGGCATCGAAGGCGCTCAAAGCCGCTCCTGGTCCGAAACGCGGATCGGTTTGCTGGAGTCCTGTCGCATATCGCGATCGAACAACATCAGGCGTGCGGAGCAATGTGCCGCCCAAATCGCGCAGAACTTCCGAGTTCTCCATCGCGATCTTCAACACTTCGTTGAGCCCTACATCGCGATAGTCAATCGGCTTGTCTTCACGCAGAGTCTTCGCTGTGATCGGAGCAGTGGCCCAGATGGTGGAATGAATTTCTGGCTGTGGGTCATCGGCGAGGGTTGCGATCCGATCGATCTCGCGAGTGTCGTTGCCGACAGTCTTTCGCAGTGTTCCTGACTGAGCACAACCCACAATGGCGAGGCACATCACCGATGTGAGCAGCACCGCAACCGCTCGCGCAAGACCGAAGTCACGCGGCATTGGCGTTCTGTCATCAATGGTTGTTCTGCCCGACATACTTGTCGTATCCCAATCACGTGCCCGGCAAATAAAGCGACGGCCTTACGGAACTCCTCCCGGCGCAGTCGCCCATGCGCTGCCACGTCGGAAGATCGCCTTCCTTTGATCGGCAACTGACGCTGCTGATTGCAGTGACTTTTCCGATTCTCCGGGTTGTGGCGGGAAGTAAAGGCGTTCGGGCACTCGAATGGAGATCACTTTCATGAGCTGCGGAGGATGGGCAGGATTGGCAAGCCGTTGATCGGCGACCGACTTGGAAAGATCGGGCCAGGAATTGACCGACTCTCGCATCTGAAGTGGTGTGCGTTTACCGTCCGTATTCTTCCCACGACCATGACTCACACAAACCCCACTTGAGCTTGCCTCAGTGGTTTTAGGGCTTTCGCACTACGCCGAGTTTCGCGGCGATTGAATCCACTCGTAGTGCAAAAGCCCTGCTCCACTGAGGCAAGCTCAGTGGGGTTTGTTCGAGCGTTCCCCGTGCGGGGTATCACCCGTGTGAGAACCGTCCCTCGCGTTTGACCGAACTATGAGCACCGCCGATCCCGCTGATCCCGTCGCCCACTCCGAGTCGTTACTGACGCGGGTTGATGGATTGCTGGATCATGCCGAGCGGCTGGCTCGAACGCCGGTCGCTGTCGCCGAGTATTACTCGCAGGTACTGAACGAGCTCGCGGATATTTTGGCAGCAGACGGGGTTGCGATTTGGTCTGTCCGAGACGACAGCATCACGCTGTTTTTTGACACTCGTTCGGAACCTGGGTGGGACTGGGCGACACGGGCCATCGAACCAATTGGACGACTGGAGTTGGATCGCACGGTGATCGTGCCGCCGGGAGTTGGCGGTCGTCTGCCAAACAACACCGAGTTTGCTCGCTGTCTTTCCTGCCAATCGGTCGCGCCGTCGCTGCGGTTGGTTGTGGATGTGCGACTTTCGCCAGCGGCTCAACGT
>JANNDA010000060.1:0-1806 GCA_031387195.1 Planctomyces sp.
GCGAAAGGCGACAATCATTCGGCTCGCCTAGCTCATTTCGTTCTGAGAGTCTCAACGGAAGCGAGTCACTGTAGCGGCCACAGTGACCCATCTCCACGATGTGGCTCAATCCATCAGATTCTCTGACTGTCGCACGGTTGCCGGGATCATGAGGTTCCCCTCCGTCCCGCTGCCGATGCGGCAGGCGTGAATCAGATTGCCGCTTCCCGTCCGTTGGGAAGGTTCTTTCGAGTCGCGCCAAACGATCGCCGCCTTCATCAGTTTGATCGGCCGATTGTCGAGGATCGTGCAGGCGGAGATCAGGGTGTCTTGGCAATCGTCAAGCAGGATTCCGTTCGGCGTTCCCTCCAGAATTTGACAGCCGGTCAAGTTGATGCGCCGACAGCGAATTAGCTCGAACAAACCTTCCTTCTGAGTTGGCACGGTTCCCGCGACGGTGTTCTGTCCGGCGAGCGCGTCTTGCAGGATCAGTCCCGTCACCGTGCAGTCTTCGCAATCGACGAAGCGGATGCCGGTCGACAGTTCTTTGTCACCGTAATCGGCATTGTGGCCGAGCGTGTTCGCACCGATGGCGATGCTGCGCGATCCTTCGATGACGATGTTGCGTTCGTGACCGCTGTAGATGTAGTTGCCGGAAATGGCGAAGCCGAGCGCCGAAGTCAGATGAATGTTGATCGCTTGGCTGCCGATCAGATTGCCGGCGATGGTCCACATTCCGGCGCGCTGATTGCCCTTCGTGCCGCTGCCGATGAAGCGGATGTTCGAGCCGTTGGGGCTGTAGGTCGCTTGCAGCGTGTTGCTGCAAATCGTTCCCTCGCGCACGGTCCCCTCTTCGACGTCGATGTAGATTTCGGCGGTCGGTTCGGCGTCGGCTCCGGGGACGCCGATCGCGCGGTTGTTGTTGTATTCGATGTCGTTGCCGGTGATTTGCAAGTTGCGGATCTCGCCCCCTTGAATCCGCACGCCACCCAGCCGGCAATAACTGATGTGGCAGCCGGTGATGATGGTCTGATGCAAATTGACGTGATCCAGAAACACGCCGATGCCGGTGTTTTGATAGAAGTGGCAGTGGCTGATGAGCACATTCCGCGAGCGCTTCGTGATCTGGACCGCGTGACGCACCTTGCGGATCAGCACGTTGGTCAGCGTGGGCTGCATGACTCCTTCGAGACGCACGCCGTCCGCTTCGGGATGATCGCCGGTGATTTCGATATCGCTGAGCAGTGGCATCCGTTCGTGTTGCCAGATGCCCGGCTTGAAGCCCAGTGGATCGGCGGACTTGTCGTGTGACCCGACAAAGAAGAACGCCGGTCCCGGCCCAGCCATGATGATCTTCGCCGTGCCGCCGCTCCCGCGAATCGCTGTCCGACTGATCTTGGCCAGATCGACGACGATCGTCTTTGAGATGCGGTACTCGCCGCGTGGGAACTCCAGCAAACCCTCGCCATCGGTCAGGGCATGTCGAATCGCATCGCTGTCATCTGTCTGCCCGTCGCCCGCTGTGCCAAAATCCTGAACGCTGCTCATAAGATGGACTCTCGATGTTCGGTGGAAGAGTGTTGCGCTGATGGGCGGGGACTCTATCGAACAGTCGGGGCAATCTCACGGTTGGTCAGGGACGGGGACGCAATAACTTCCGTGGCAAACAGGGAAGCTAGCACGACGCGCAAGCGAGTGGTAATCGCCGGAACCACTCGCTCGCGCGTCGTGCTAAGCGTTGCACAGCGATTCGTCCGCGAGACGTTGCAGTTGAGCCCGTTGCTTGAGCGACAGGATTGTGCAGAACTCGCAACCGGCGATGTGTCG
>JANNDA010000524.1:0-2092 GCA_031387195.1 Planctomyces sp.
CCGGAACTGGGGAAACTCAATCGCGGCGAGATTGCCAAGCTCGTCGGCGTGGCTCCGATGAACAACGACTCCGGAAAAACCTCCGGCCAGCGTCGGACGTTCGGCGGTCGCTCGTCTGTCCGGCGAGTGCTCGACATGGCGACGCTCGTGGCCACGCGATTCAACACCCGCATCAAAACTTTTTACCAGCGACTACTGGCCGAAGGGAAACCCAAGAAAGTCGCCCTGACTGCCGCGATGCGCAAGCTGCTCACGATCCTCAATACGCTCATCAAGACCAATCAACTGTGGGCCGAACCCTGTCACAGCGAACCCAGCACTGCCAGCACCTAAGCCCTCAGACTCACGGGTGCCACCGGCGCCGGAAATCGGGCGCGGAACGTGGTGCCTCCAGCAAGACTCCCGCACGTCACCAGCCGACGAGACAACCTCAGCCGCCAAGTCTCGCCACCGCCATTGGACATCGGAGCCATGCCTCAAAAAATCCCGGTGGATTGAGGGTTTGCCCCAAACAAATTCAGAACTCATCCCCACCTCAGAAAAAGGAATTCAAAAATGCTTTTTGAATCAGCTATTGACCAAGTTTAAGACCGTCGCTGTCCCCTTTGTTTGTCCCCTTTGTTTCCCCTGTCCTTTTCTCGCTGTTTCTCTCCCGTGTTGTTCTTATGTGCCGAACCACACCGACAACTGCGGCAAAGAAAACGAAGTGCAAATACGATGATAGTACTAAAAAACCAAACATCTTTACGATGCTTGCAGATGACAGCCATCCGCTGATCTCAGTGAACCATGCAATGAAAATGGCAATCAGCAAGGGCACAAGTTCAATCAGGGGAAAAAAGGATACAGGTCGTGAATGTTGCGCTCTCAGCAATCCATAAGGTAAAGCGAAGTTCGAGATGATTTTGGCTAGCACAAGAAGCAGTAAAGCAGAAATCGCAATCTGTGCGAGTCCCGAAATTGCAGTTGTCATGGGGTAATTATCCTTTGCCCAAGCAAGGCTTTAATTGTGTCGAAAGCACAAAAGGTGCCAGGAACCGTTTTACTCCTCTGTGGCCAACTTGGGACGTCCGCGTGGGCGGATGGTGACTTCCAATCCCAGGCGATTGACGACTCGTTCGGTCCACGCGGAATCTCCGAACGGGGCACCGCGATTGACACTGCGGCGTAAGGCGGAAACCTCGGCGTCCGAATGTGGTTGATTGACGTGTTGCACCCATTGCCGTGGACAGGGGACCGGCCATTCGCTGAGCACTTGCTGAGCGAATTCGTCTCGCTCCCGCCGGTGCCACAGGCTACTCCAGCGCCACTCTTCCGCGCGTGGGGCGAGATTCGCTCGCAAACCATTTCGTTCGACATACCGACAGACCGTCAGGAAGTGCTCGTCATCTTGCACAGGAAACGACTTGAAGCGTCCTTGGTAAAGATGACCGGTGCCCACCGTGTGATGGTGAGCGTGCCACCGCTGCGTATGAGTCAGCGTTAGCCAGCCCATAAACTTCGACAAATCGCCGTCACGTCGTGGCCAGAGCACCAAGTGCCAGTGATTGGGCATCAAACAATACGCCAGAACTCGCATGTCAACGCGGTCCAGGGCCTCCTGCAGAACCCGCTCGAACGCCGAGTAATCCTCCGGCTTTTCAAAGATCGTCGCACGAGCATTTGCTCGATTTAGAACATGAAAAACCATTCCACCATCATCCGCTCGTTTGGCTCGTCCCATGATCGCGGAAGACTACCGGCCGGGGACACTAGTTGTCAAACAACGGTTCCTGACACCTTTTCTCTCCCGTCTCTCCCGTACTTTTCATCGCCGTATTTCTCATCGCATATGCTTTGAATTCTCGGCTTACAGCGATATGGAACAATCGCAGACTATCAAACACAATCTCAACTCCTGACTCAATTACAAGCGTGGTCTGGTCATCAAAGCTCAACATGTCGTCACGCCACCACATGAAGTTATTTAAGTCTAAAAATCGCGTGAAAGATTCGTACTCAAGCTGTGATCGTGTAAACCGAAGCTTTGGAAGGCAGTCTCGATCAAACGCAATTGACTTACCCAAGAAATCAAATTGGATACTCTCAACGA